>NZ_BAAGXZ010000004.1:0-251222 GCF_054779575.1 Glycomyces halotolerans | reverse complement strand
GCTTTGAACTCATCGGAGTATTTCTTCGGCACCTTGATCTCTCCTCAAAACCGAGCCTACCGGCCCAGCGATCAGGGTGTCCCCATGAAGGGGGGAGGCTCCCCTTGCTGGTGCTCGACTACGTGCCGCATCACACGTTCGTGGCCGCGCCTATGACGATCTACGTCTTCGACGGCGGCGTCATCGACGATCCCGGCCTGATCCGGCTGCAGGCCGACGAGCTCGAGGAGTTCGGTTTCTTCCCGGTCGAGCAGGCGATGCCCTTGTTCGCCGAGATCCATCAGGCTCGTATCGGGCTGGCGGCCCAGGCTCGGCGGACGGGGAAGACGGTGTTCCAACCGTCGAGCCGAGCAATGTGAACCGGGTCGATAGCCGTTCGAACGTGTTCTTGCCCCAGCGCCGGCCACCGGGCACCGACCTCACACTGGTCGTCGCCGCCAACCCGCCCCCGCCATCAGCCGGCCTCGTCGGGGCGCTGCTACGCCTCCGAGCGTACGGGCTTGCGCGCGAGCAGGTGGATCTGCGTGGCCATGTCGCGGAACGGGATCCTCGCGGCGGTCGCCAGCTCGAACTCCCGCAGCTCCTCCCCCGCTCCGGCGTCGGTCTCGGCGACCGCGGCCGGGATGAGGTCGCCGACCACGCCCACACCGTGGACCTGCTCGGTCACCAGGCCCGAGCCGCCGACCAGGGCGGTCAGCGTCGCGGTCTCGAAGCGGCGTTGGAGGGTGTCCTTGCCGTCGATGATCCCGTCGACGTCGACCAGCAGGTCGAGCGCGGTCGAGAAGTGCCCGGTGAGGGCCTTGCCGAGGACCGCGGCGATCCGGTTGGCGACCAGGATGCTCACCGCACCGCCCTGCGCGCAGGCGCTCGAGAGCGCGCCGAGCGCGGCCTCGGGGTCGTCGATCATCTCCAGCACCGAGTGGCACAGCACCAGGTCTGCAGATTCGGGCTCGACCACGTCCGGCAGCTCGTCGGCGTCGGCCTGCACCGGCGTGACCCGCTCGATCACGCCGGCGTCGGCGGCGCGCTGACGCAGTGAGGCGAGCGCGTTCGCGGACGGCTCGACGACGGTGACCTCGTGGCCCAGTTCGGCCAGGGGCACCGCGAAGCCGCCGGAGCCGCCGCCGACATCGAGGATCTTCATACGGGCGCCGGTGCCGGCGCCGAAACGCTCGATCTCGGCCGACAGCACCGACCACACCACGGCTACGCGTGGGTGGTGCGCGGTTTCGGCGCTCTCCTTGGGTATGTCGACCATGGCCATCACCCTATCCCCGGTCAGTCGCGCAGATAAGGGGGATTGCGACGGATGGCCCGCAGATACGCGGGGTTGTTGCGCAGGTACCGGCGCCACAGCCGCCTCGGCTCTTTGACGAGCCGGAAGAGCCACTCGAGCCCGTTGCGCTGCATCCACGGCGGGGCCTGCGGGACGAGTCCGGCGTGGAAGTCGAAGGCGGCGCCGACGCCGAACATCGCCGGGGCGCTGAGCCGGTCGCGGTGCGCGGCCATCCAGCGCTCCTGCTTGGGGGTCGAGAGGCCGACCCACACGAGTTGGGCGCCGGAGTCGTTGATGCGCTCGACGATCTCGGCGTCCTCGGCCTCGGTGAGGGGCCGGAACGGCGGCGAGTAGGTGCCGGCGATCTTGAGGCCGGGGATCCGCTCAGAGAGCTTCTTGGCCAGCAGTTCCGGTACGCCGTCCTTGCCGCCGTAGAGGAACGACGACCAGCCGCGCTCGGCGCCGCGTTCGAGGACCTTGAGCATGAGGTCGGGCCCGTAGACGCGGTCCATCCATTCGGCGCCGGCCTTGCGGCCGGCCCACACCATCGGCATCCCGTCGGGGGTGGTCAGCCCGGAGGCGTTGTGGATGGCCTTGAGTTCGGGGTCGCGCTGGGACTCCATGACGCCGTGGACGCCGGTGACGCACACGTAGTGGCGTTCCCCGGAGTCGATCCAGCGGGTGATCTCGGCCAGGGCCATGGACTGGTTGATCGTGGAGACGCCGACGCCGAGGACGTCGACCCTCCGGAGGTTCGTGGAGGCCATTACAGGTTGTACTTGGCCTTGACCTGGTCGTAGACCCACGCGTAGGTCTTGGCCATGCCTTCGCGGAGGCTGATCGACGGTTCCCAGCCGTAGTGCTTCTGGATGAGCGTGTTGTCGGAGTTGCGTCCCCGCACGCCCAGCGGCCCGTCGATGTGCTTGAGCTCGATCTCGATGCCGGCGATGTCGGCGACCAGGTAGTAGAGGTCGTTGATGGTCGTCAGCTCGGAGGAGCCGAGGTTGAGCGGCTCGGCGATCTCGCCGCGCGTGAGCAGCTTGGTGCCCTCGACGCAGTCGTCGATGTAGGTGAACGAGCGGGTCTGCTCGCCGTCGCCCCAGATCTCGACCTCGGTCTCGCCGGTGAGAGCGGCGACGGCGATCTTGCGGCACGTGGCGGCGGGGGCCTTCTCGCGGCCGCCGTCCCAGGTGCCTTCGGGCCCGTAGATGTTGTGGTACCGGGCGATGCGGGTCTGGAGTCCGAAGTCCTCGCGGAAGTGGCGGCACATGCGCTCGCTGAAGAGCTTCTCCCAGCCGTAGCCGTCTTCGGCGTCGGCCGGGTAGGCGTCCTCTTCCTTGAGGGGGGCGATGTCGGCCTCGGTCTGCTTGTAGCCGGCGTAGACGCACGCCGAGGAGGAGTAGAAGAAACGCCCGACTTCGGCGTCCCGCGCGGCCATGAGCATGTGCGTCGACGGGAGCACCGAGAGCATGCACAGGGCCTTGTTGTTCTCGATGAAGCCCATGCCGCCCATGTTGCAGGCGAGGTTGTAGACCTCGGCGGCGCCGTCGCCGACGGCCCGGCGGCAGGCGTCCAGCTCCCCGAGGTCGCGCTGGAGGTTCTCGACCTCGCCGTGGACCTGGTACCACTGGCCGAGCGGCTTGATGTCGACGGCGCGCACGGTCTTGCCCTCGTCGAGGAGGCTCTTCACCAGATGACCGCCGATGAATCCGCCGGCTCCGGCCACCACCGCGTCCACGCTTGCCGCCATCGTCACTCCTCATGCATTCGGCTACGGGGAAAGAGAGCCTTCAGCCTACCTGCCGCGTTCGCGGGCCCACCAGGCGGGAATTGGGCTTCAGTCGCGCCGCAGCAGGTGTGCGGGACCGATCCTGAACACGTCGGGGGCGTCGTCGGCGGCGATGGCCGGCTCGACCCGCGGCGCGATGCAGTACAGGCGCGAGGGCGGGTCGCCGAGGAGTCGCCGGACGTGGCGCAGGCGCTGGAGCTGCCGGTGGCGCATCCGGAACATCCAGCGGATGGTGCCGAGGGCGGCCAGGGAGCCGTCGGCGCGCCAGGCGGCGACTTCGAGGGTGCGCAGCTGCCGGAAGCGCGGGTCCGGGACGACGATGCGGGTGGTGCGCTCGGCTTCGGGGTCGTCGAGGGCCCATTCGCGGGCGACGCGGGCGTATTCGGCGCGGCACACGTAGCGGTCGAAGCGGGCGTGGGTCATCCGCCACAGCCGGTCGGTGATGTAACCGCGGCGCCAGCGCGGCAGGTGTTCGACCATCATGGCGTAGTAGAAGCGCGCCAATCGGTCCTTCATGGTCCAGAAGGGATGCTCGGGTTCGAGCGGGTTGGGTTCGACGCGGACCAGGCCGGCCTGCTCGAGGGTCGCGAAGATGCCGTCGAGTCCGTCGAATCCGGTGGTGGCCTCGAGGTCGGCGACCGTGCGCGGCCTGACGGCGACCATGCTCAGGATCTTGTCGGTCCGCTCGTCCGCCTCGCCGCCGAGGGCGCGTTCGACCGCGTGCTCTGCCAGGTCGAACAGCGGGTTGTCGGCGTTGAGGAAGGTCGACTGGACCCAGTCGGGGACCTCTTTGAGCGACCCGGGAAGGGTTCCGGCGTGGGCCAGCAAGGCCGGGTCGGATCCTACGAGGGCGTGGACGGCGATGGCCGTCTCGGGGTCGTCGATGCCCAACGCCCTCACAGAATCGCGCAGTCCGCTCATAACTCCAGGAGTTTATACATGATGTGCATCCCCACCAGTCCGTGCACAGGGTGGCGGAAGCCGTCGGGGACGATCGCGAGCGTCTCGAATCCCAGTGAGTGCCAGAGCTTCACCGCGTACGTGTTCGTCTCGACCACGGCGTTGAACTGCATCGCGTGGAAGCCGTCCGCGGCGGCCCGCTCGAGCGCGGCCTCGCCGAGGGCCCTGCCGACGCCGCGGCCGCGGACGGCCGGGTCGACCATGAATCCGGCGTTCGCGACGTGGGCGCCTTGGCCCGGCTGGTTCGGGTGGATCTCGACGGTGCCGGCGAGGCGCCCGTCGACCTCGGCCACAAGCGTCGAGGCGGGAGGGACCTTGTCCATCCAGAAGGCGCGCGCCCACGATTCGGAGGTGTCCCGCGGCCACGGGTAGGTCTCCCCGGCGGCGATGATGGGCTGCGCGAACGCCCAGATCGCGGGCCAGTCGGTCGGTTCGGCGTCACGGACGAGCATGGGGGTCAGGATATTGGCTCATCGCGGGGGCTGCCAGTCGGCCAGCGAGACCGCCCGGCTGGAGACCCACGAGTCGGGCATGGCCCGCAGCAGGCCGCGGGTGACGCCCGGGCCGCCGGAGGCCACCATGTGGACGCGCCTGGCCAGCCGCGCGACCTTCCGGATCCGGCTGAGCCTCGCCCGGTCGTAAGCGTGGAGGGCCTCGGCGATGGACTCGGGGCTGCGGCGCAACGCCCAGCCGAGCGTCACCGCGTCCTCCAGCGCCAGGCTCGCGCCCTGGGCGAGGATGGGCGCGCTGCCGTGGGCGGCGTCGCCCATGAGGACGATGCCGCGGTTGCCTTCGGCGTAGAACAGCTTCGCGGGGACCGGCCAGACGTAGCGGATGGGCTGCTGGGTGAGTTCGGAGGGGCGGGTGGCGGCGATGTACTTGCCGACCGGGTGCGGCCAGTCGGCGAACCAGCGGTTGATCAGCTCGTGCTGGATCTGCGGGGACTCCGGGCGCATCCCGCCGGGCACGGTGGCCCACCAGCAGGCGCCGGACTGGCCGAGGTCGGCGTAGCCGAAGCGCCGGCGGTCGGGCCCGTAGACCTCGACGGCCTCGGAGCCGCGCTCGGGAGCGCGGTGGGCCGGGATCGTGGCGCGGAAGGCCACCACTCCGGCGTCGACGGTCGGGGCGCCGCCGACGACGAGGTCGCGGGTGGGCGATTCGATGCCGTCGGCGGCGACGATCAGGTCGGCGTCCCACCGGCGCGCGGCGTCGCCGGCGGCCAGGTCGACCAGGTCGATCCGGGAGACCCTGGTCGCGGGGTGGACCTCGACGTCGCGGCCGAGGTGGCTGACGAGCGCCTCGTACAGCACCGCGTTGTGGACCATCACCGACGGGGTGCCGTCGTCGGCGCCGATGGCCGCGCCCGAGAACGTGGTCGCCAGGCGCTCCTCGTGCCGCAGCTCGAAGCGGTCGACGGGCGAGCCGCCGGCGTCCAGGGTCGCGTCCAGGCCGAGGGCGCGCAGGGCCCTGACGCCGGAGGCCCACAGGAGCATGCCGAGGTTGTCGCCGCGCAGCCGTTCGCGCCGCTCGAGCAGCGCCACGCGCCAGCCGAGCTTCGACAGCACGATGGCGCTGGCCAGTCCGGCGATGCCGGCGCCGACCACTACGGCTCTACGGTTATGCACATTGCACCTGCCGGGGGAAGCGGTGGGTCAGCGGTCGTCGCGGGTTCGGCCCGCCTCGGCGGACTCGGAGGCGCCGTCGGAGTCCTCGTCGGTCTCTTCGGCGGTCTGCTCGTCGGCGGTTCGATCGGCGGTCTGCTCTGCCTCGCTCAGCTCGGTGCCCTTCGGCAGGCCGCCGTCGACGTAGCCGGCGGCCTTCGCTTCGGGCGAGTTCCAGTCGACGGTGACGCGTTCGCCGTCCTCGAGGACGAAGACCTGGCGGGTGCCGCGTGCGCGGAGGAGGTAGACGATCGCGCCGACGATGATGACGACGCTCATCCACTGGTTGAGGCGCATTCCCGCGAAGGCCTCGGCCGGGTCGATGCGCAGGCCTTCGATCCAGAAGCGGCCGATGCCGTAGAGGGCGACGTAGACGGCGAAGGCGCGCGCGGCGCCGAACTTCCATTTGCGGTCGGCGCCCCAGACGATGAGGGCGACGCCGAGGTTCCACAGCAGCTCGTACAGGAACGTGGGGTGGAACGTGGCGTACTGCTGGTATCCGGCGATCCGGTGGTCGGGGTCGATCTCGACGGCCCAGAACGCTTCGAGGGGCCGCCCGTAGAGCTCCTGGTTGAACCAGTTCCCGAGCCTGCCTATGGCCTGGGCGACCGGCAGGCCGGGCGCCAGGGAGTCGGCGATCATGGTGAACGGAAGCTTCAGCTGCCGGGAGGCGAACCACACGCCGACGCCGCCGAGGACGATCGCGCCGGGGATGCCGAGGCCGCCTTCCCAGACCGCCACGATGCGCCAGGGGTCGCCGTCGGCGCCGAAGTAGGCGTCGGGGCTGGTGAACACGTGGTACAGGCGGCCGCCGATGATGCCGAACGGCACCGCCCAGACGGCGATGTCGAGCACGGCCCACTTGGGGGCGCCGCGCGAGCGCATGCGCGCCTCGGTGATCCAGCAGGCGGCGACGATCCCGGCGATGAGCGCGAGCGCGTAGGCCCGGATGGGGATCGGTCCGAGGTGCCAGACGGATTCGCTCGGGCTGGGTATGAATGCGAGGTCCACGACGCTTAACCGTACTGGACCGTAATCGGCGCACGCCTTCGGCCAGCTCGCTTGTCAGTTCGGCGAGGCGCTGGTGACCGGAGGGGACGTCGTCGGCCTCCAGGTAGCATCCGACGATCGCCGATCCGACGATGACCGCGTCGCCGTAGGCGGCGACTTCGGCGGCCTGGTCGCCGTCGCGGACGCCGAGGCCGACGCCGATCGGCAGGTCGGTGTGGGCCCGGGTGCGCCGGACGAGTTCGGGCGCGGCCGCGGAGGTCGCGGCGCGGGCGCCGGTGACGCCCATGATCGACTGGGCGTAGACGAAGCCGCGGCAGGCGGTGACGGTGGAGGCGATCCGCTCCTCGGTCGACGAGGGGGCGACCAGGAAGACCCGGTCGAGGTCGTGGGCCTCGGAGGCGGACAGCCACTGGTCGGCCTCGTCGGGGATGAGGTCGGGGGTGATGAGCCCGGCCCCGCCGGCGGCGGCGAAGTCGCGGGCGAAGGCCTCCACGCCGTAGCGTTCGACGAGGTTCCAGTAGGTCATGGTCAGGATGGGGACGCGTCCGGCGACGGCCTCGGCGACCTCGAACAGCTGGCGGGTGCGGAAGCCGCCGCGCAGGGCCTGGTCGGCGGCGCGCTGGATGGCGGGGCCGTCCATGACCGGGTCGGAGTACGGCATGCCGACCTCGATGATGTCGGCGCCGTGGTCGATCATGATGTCGATGGCCTTGATGGAGTCGGCCAGGGTCGGGAAGCCCGCCGGGAGGTACCCGACGAGTGCGGCGCGCCCTTCGGCGCGGGTCTTCGCGAACGCCGCTGCGGTCGTCACTGGTCGCCTCCCTTGTCGAAGCCGTAGTAGTCCACGACGGTTCCCATGTCCTTGTCGCCGCGTCCCGAGAGGTTGACGAGGACCTGCGAGCCCGGCTCGAGGTCCTTCGCGACGCGCAGGGCCCCGGCGACGGCGTGCGCCGATTCGATGGCGCAGATGATGCCCTCGGTCCGCGCGAGCTTCTCCAGGGCGGCCATGGCCTCGGCGTCGGTGACCGGCTGGTAGACGGCGCGTCCGGTCTCGGCGAGGTGGGCGTGCTCGGGGCCGACGCCCGGGTAGTCGAGGCCGGCCGAGATCGAGTGCGACTCGATGGTCTGACCGTCCTCGTTCTGGAGGACGTAGGTCCGCGCGCCGTGGAGGACGCCGACCTGGCCGGCGGTGATGGTGGCAGCGTGGCGTCCGGTGTCGAAGCCGTCGCCTCCAGCCTCGAAGCCGTGGAGTCTCACGTCGTCGTCGAGGAAGGCGGTGAAGATCCCCATGGCGTTCGAGCCGCCGCCGACGCAGGCGGCGACGACGTCGGGGAGCCGTCCGGTCTTCTCGAGCAGCTGCGCGCGGGCCTCGTCGCCGATGCCGCGGCAGTAGTCGCGCACGACCTTCGGGAACGGGTGGGGTCCGCCGACCGAGCCGATGAGGTAGTGGGTGTGGTCGACGGTGGCGACCCATTCGCGCAGCGCCTCGTTCATGGCGTCCTTGAGGGTGCGCGAGCCGGTCGTGACGGGGATGACCTCGGCGCCGAGCAGCCGCATGCGGGCGACGTTGAGGGCTTGGCGGCGGGTGTCCTCCTCGCCCATGTAGACGGTGCACTCCAGGCCGAGATAGGCCGCGGCGGTGGCGGTGGCGACGCCGTGCTGGCCGGCGCCGGTCTCGGCGATGACGCGGGGTTTGCCCATCCGCTTGGTGAGCAGGGCCTGACCGAGCACGTTGCGGACCTTGTGCGCGCCGGTGTGGTTGAGGTCCTCGCGTTTGAGCCAGATCTCGACGCCGGCCTCGTCGGAGAGCCGCTCGGCCTTGTACATCGGCGAGGGCAGGTTGCCGTATTCGCGGAAGAGCCGGTCGAGTTCGGCTTGGAACTCGGGGTCCTCCATCGCCTTGTCGTGGGCGACGGCCAGTTCTTCGAGTGCCGCGATGAGCGCTTCGGGGACGAAGCGTCCGCCGAAGTCGCCCCAGTGTCCGCGGAGGTCGGGTTCTGGCATGGTGCTCTCCTCCTAGATCGGTCGCGGCGTGGCCGGGTGGGACCCGGCCGTGACCAGCTCGGCGACGGCGTCGCGAGGGCTCTTCTGCCTGACCACGCCCTCGCCGACGAGGACGGCGTCGGCCCCGGCGGAGGCGTAGCGGATCAGGTCGCGGGTGCCGCGCACGCCCGATTCGGCCACCTTGACCACGTCGCGGGGCAGGCCCGGGGCGATGCGCTCGAACACCGAGCGGTCCACTTGCAGCGTAGTCAGGTCGCGGGCGTTGACGCCAATGACTTTCGCGCCGGCCGCGAGCGCGCGGTCGGCTTCGGCCTCGGTGTGGACCTCGACCAGAGCGGTCATGCCGAGTCCTTCGATGCGCTCGTGCAGGGAGACGAGGGTGTCCTGGTCGAGCGCCGCGACGATGAGCAGCACCAGGTCGGCGCCGTGGGCGCGCGCCTCGAGCACTTGGTAGGGGGAGACGACGAAGTCCTTGCGCAGCAGCGGGACGTCGACTTTCTCGCGGACGGTGTCGAGGTCGTCGAGGCTGCCTTTGAAGTAGTTCGGCTCGGTGAGCACGCTGATGACCGAGGCGCCTCCGGCGGCGTACTCGGCGGCGAGCACGGCCGGGTCGGGGATGTCGGCGAGCGCTCCCTTGGACGGCGAGGCCCGCTTGACTTCGGCGATGACGCTGACGCCGCCGCCGTTGAGCGCGGCGTAGCCGTCGAGCGGGGGCACGGCGCGTTCGGCGGCCTCGCGGATGGCTTCGATGGGGACCTGGTTCTGCCGCCGCTCGAGATCGGCGCGGACTTCGGTGATGATCTGTTCCAGCACGTTCACTAAGATCGTCCCTTCTCCTGCGCCGCTGCCGTGATATTAGGCGACGAGGGGTCCTGTCCGGAGTCCAGGGCGTTCCACAGCCTCGCCGGGTCCTCTGCTATGGCGTCGTCGGTGGCGGCGCCTGCATCGTAGCGGGTGGACGGGTCGGGCCAGCGCCCTGAGCGGAGCATCGCGACCGTTCCGGCGGCGGCGATGAGGAGGCCGGCCGCGGCCAGGCCGATCGGTGCGGGTCCTTCGGCGGCGTGGAGGGCGCCGGCCGCGGCGGCTGCGATGCCGCAGAGCGCGGCGAGGCATCCGATGGCGCGGCGGGCGCGGCGTCCGGCGGCGAGCATGGCGAGGAAGGCGGCGCCGGCGGCGAGCGCGCACGGCAGGGACCAGGCGGCGAGCTCGGTGCCGGTCTGGGAGGCGGCGCGGGCGATGCCGGCGGCGTTCTCGATCGTCTCGGAGGTCCATTCGCGGGTGGCCGCGAGGGCGGCCGCGGCGGAGGCCGCGAGCCCGACCAGGACGGTCCGGTTCCGCTCTGCGGTGGCCATCAGGCGATCTGCCTTCCGGTGAAGCACGTCCGGGTGCCGGTGTGGCAGGCCGGGCCGGTCTGCTCGACTTGGAGCAGGACGGTGTCGCCGTCGCAGTCGAGGGCGACCGATTTGACGGACTGGTGGTGCCCGGAGGTGCGGCCCTTGACCCAGAGTTCGCCGCGGCTGCGCGACCAGTAGGTGGCCTCGCCGGTGTCGAGGGTGCGGCGCAGCGCCTCGGCGTTCATCCAGGCGAGCATGAGGACTTCGCCGGTGTCGTGCTGCTGGGCGATCGCGGGCACGAGCCCGTCGGCGTTGAACGCGACGCTCGCGACGGCGTCTTCGCTGGTCTGTCGGCCTTCCACGTCTACTGATTCTGAACGCTGCCGTAATCGGACCGCCACCCGGGCCCGGTGGTGGGCAGATCATGGGATTCTGGGCGCGTGCATCGTCCCCATGTGATCCTCTCTGCCGCGATGAGCATCGACGGCTTCCTCGACGACGACTCCGAGAAGCGGCTGACGCTCTCGAACGCGGCGGACTTCGACCGGGTCGACCAAGTGCGTTCGGAGGTCGACGCGATCGCGGTCGGCGCCCGGACGGTCTGGGCCGACGATCCGCGGCTGCTGGTGCGCTCGGCCGAGCGGCGGGCGCGGCGGGAGGCGGCGGGTCGGCCGCCGTCGCCGCTGCGGGTGGTGTTCTCGCCTTCCGGCGCGCTCGACGCCTCGGCGCGGCTGTTCGCCTCCGGGGAGGCGCCGGTGGTCTACACCAGCGAGTCGGGGGCGCGGCAGTGGCGGATGGAGGCCGGGGCGGCGGAGGTGGTGGCCGTCGGCGAGCCCGGTGTGGAGCTGCCTCGGGCGTTGGCCGATCTCGCCGAACGCGGGGTGGAGCGGCTGCTGGTGGAGGGCGGCGGGATCGTCCACACGGCGTTCCTGGCCGAGGACCTGGCCGACGAGCTGCATTTGGCGGTCGCTCCGTTCCTGCTCGGCAAGCGCGGCGGGGCCCGGTTCGCCCTCCCCGCGGAGTTCCCGCAGTCGCCGCGGCGGCCGCTGTCGCTGGTGGAGACGCGCGCGATCGGTGAGATCGCCCTGCTCGTGTACCGACGCGTGGACGAATCATGATCTAAAGGGCGAAATTTCGCTTATGGTGTTCGCAGCGCCGCCTACCGCCGCAGAAGGATGGAGCCGCGATGACCGAGCCGGAATCGACCCCGCCTCCCGAACCCGAGGAGACCGGCGAGAGCACCCCGATCACGCCGGCCGCGGCGACGTCGCGGCCGCCGACGCTGCCGCTCGACAAGACCGTCTTCTGGATCGCCGCCGTGGTGGTCATCGCCGTCATCGTGTTCGCGGCCGCGTTCCCCGTGGCGTTCGAAGCGGTCTCCACCTCCGCGCTCAACTGGGTGATCGACCACTTCGGCTGGCTGTTCGTCATCGCCGCCAACATCTTCCTGGTGCTGGCGGTCTACATCGCCCTCAGCAGGTTCGGGAACATCAGGCTCGGCGCGTCCGATGAGGAGCCGGAGTTCGGGGTCCTGCCGTGGATCGCGATGATGTTCGCCGCCGGGATGGGCATCGGCCTGATGTTCTACGGCGTCGCCGAGCCGCTCTCGCACTACCTCACCGCGCCGCCGCCGCTGGAGTTCGATCCCCAGTCGCCTTATTTCGAGGCCGATCGCCAGCGCGGGGCGCTGCTCTACAGCTACTTCCACTGGGCGCTGCATCCTTGGGCGATCTACTCGGTGGCCGGGCTGGCGCTGGCGTACTCGACGTTCCGCAAGCAGCGGGGCAACAACCTGAGCGAGGCGTTCGTGCCGTTGATCGGCGACCGGCGCTGGGGTCGGGGCGCCGGGAAGGCGATCGACCTGCTGGCGATCTTCGCGACCGTGTTCGGCACGGCCGCGAGCCTCGGTTTCGGGGCGCTGCAGGTGGCCGTCGGGCTCGACATCGTCGTGGGGCTGCCGGGCACGGCCGAGCTCGAGCTGATCGTGATCGTCGCGCTCACCGCGGCGTTCGTGGTCTCGGCGTTCACCGGGATCCACCGGGGCGTCAAATGGCTGTCGACGACGAACGTGCTCCTGGCGTCGGCGATCATGGTGTTCGTGTTCATCGCGGGGCCGACGCTGTTCCTGCTGGACGCCTGGCCGGCGTCGGTCGGCTCGTATCTGTCGCACCTGATCGACATCTCGAGCGTCACCGGGGCGTTCGGCGGCGGCGACTGGATGTCGGTGTGGACGATCTTCTACTGGGCGTGGTGGCTGTCGTGGGCGCCGTTCGTGGGGACGTTCATCGCGCGGATCTCGCGGGGCCGCACGGTGCGGCAGTTCATCGCCGGAGTCCTGCTGGTGCCGTCGACCGCCTCGACGGTCTGGTTCGCGATCATGGGCGGGACGTCGATCTGGTACCAGACGCACACGGGCGCGGACCTGCCCGGGGCGCTCGCGCGGGGTCAGGAGTACGCGCTGTTCGCGATGCTGGAGCAGCTGCCGCTGTACTCGCTGATGTCGGGAGTGCTCATGCTGCTGGTGACCTTCTACTTCGTGACGAGCGCCGACTCGGCCTCGCTGGTGCTCGGGACGCTCTCGAGCTCGGGCTCGCTGATCCCGAAGAAGCCGCTGGTGATCTTCTGGGGCGTCACGATCGGGGCCGTGGCGGCGGTGCTCCTCCTCCGCGGCGGCCTGCAGGGGCTGAAGGACGCGACGATCATCGTGGCGCTGCCGTTCGTGCTGGTGATGCTGCTGCTGTGCGTGGCGCTGATCAAGGAGCTCAAAGAGGACCCGGCCGCGCACCCGCTGCGGCGCCACCTGCGGCACAAGAGCTTCACCGACGCGATCCGCCGCGCGGTCGGCGAGGAGGTGGAGGCGCAGACCGAGTCGCGCAACCGGTGGTCACGCGGCAGGATACGGTTCGGGACGGGCCGCACGCGCCGCTCGAACGGCGAGGAGTAGGCGATATCGTGCGAAGTCCGGCGACCGAGCCGTATGGGCGCTGCTAGGTTAATTCGTGACCCTGCGGCGGAAGGATTCGGATGAAGGCGATCGTGGTCGAGCAGACCGGCGGCCCGGGCGTGATGACGCTCCTCGAGGGAGAGGACCCCGGCCCGCGACCGGGACAGGTCGCGGTGCGCGTGGCCGCGGCCGGAGTGAACTTCATCGACACCTACCACCGGTCGGGCGCCTATCCGGTGCCGCTGCCGTTCACGCCCGGACTCGAGGGCGGCGGGACGGTGGTGGCCGTGGGAGAAGGGGTCACCGAATGCAAGCCCGGCGACGAGGTCGCCTGGGCGCAGGTGCCCGGGTCCTATGCGGACCTGGTCGTGGGCCGGGCCGAGGACTTCGTCCCGGTGCCCCCGCTGGTGTCGCTCGAGAGCGCCGCGGCGGTGATGCTGCAGGGCCTGACCGCGCACTACCTGTGCAACTCGGTCTACCAGGTGCGCGAGGGCGACACGGTCGTCGTCCACGCGGCGGCGGGGGGCGTCGGCCTGCTCCTGACGCAGATGGTGAAGTACAAGGGCGGCAAGGTCATCGGCACCGTAAGCAGCGACGCCAAAGCGGAACTGGCGCGTTCCAACGGCTGCGACCACGTCCTGTTCTACGAGGGCTTCGCCGCGAAGGTCCGCGAGCTCACCGGGGGCGAGGGCGCGGCGGCGGTCTTCGACGGGGTCGGCAAGGACACCTTCGAAGCGGGACTGGGAGCCCTGCGCCGCAGGGGGACGATGGCGCTGTTCGGACAGTCCAGCGGCCCGGTGAAGTCCTTCGACCCGCAGGCGCTCAACGCGAACGGCTCGCTGTTCCTGACCCGCCCGAAGCTCGGCGACTACATGGCCACTCGGGAGGAGTACCTGGAACGGGCCTCGGAGGTCTTCGGGATGATCGAGGACAACAACCTCCACGTCCGCGTCAGCGAGACCTTCCGCATGGACGAGGCGGTCGAGGCCCACCAGGCCCTCGAAGGACGCAAGACCACCGGCAAGATCCTCCTGATCCCTTAGCCTGGACGGGAATCCGTATCCTGTCCCGATGGACGCGGCGCCCCCCCGACCGGAGCCCCCGAAGGCCCCCGGGCCGATCAGATGGTGGATGGTGCCGGCCGCGCTGGCGGTCATCGGCCTGGCGGTCCTCGGCGTGTACCTGTGCGTGAACGCGAGCACGAGCAGCGCGAGCAGGCCGCGGCGGTCACCGAGCGCGACGCCTTGGAGCGGCGGATCACCGAACTGCGGATCCAGGCGGTCGCGCAGCTCGGCTCCGCGAGCGCCGCGGTGCGCATCGGCGGACTGCACAACCTGGAGCGGCTGGCCTCGCAGTTCCCGGGCCTGCGGCAGATCGTGCTCGAGGAGATCTGCGCCTACCTGCGTCTGCCGTTCGAACTGCCGGAGCCGGCCGCCGACGGCCAGGTCCCCGGTCCGCCGCTGGAAGTCGGCCGACGACCCCGACGACCCCGACGCGGTCCGCCTCGTGCCGGCCGGCGCCTAGGAAGCGCGGGTCTGCTCGATCCAGGAGCCGTGGAGCCCGGCGTACACCGAACCCTCCTCGGCCGCCAGCTCGCGGTGCGGGCCGTGCTGCACCAACTCGCCGTCGTCGAAGACCAGGACCTCGTCGGCGGTCTCGGCGGTCGAGAGCCGGTGGGCGATGATCACCGTCGTCCGGCCGCGCGTGACCGCGTCCAGGGCCGCCGACAGCCGCAGCTCCGTGGCCGGGTCGACCGCGCTGGTGGCCTCGTCGAGAACCAGCAGGTCCGGGTCGGTCACGTAGGCGCGCACCAGCGAGACCAGCTGGCGCTCGCCGACGCTGAGATTGGCGCCGCTCTCCCCCAGTTCGGTCTGCAACCCGTTCGGCTGCGCGTCGAGCCAGTCGGTCAGACCCAGTTCCGAGAACGCCACGTAGATCTCGGCGTCGCTGATCTCGGGCTTGGCGAACCGGACGTTGTAGGCGAGCGTGCCGTTGAACAGGAAGCCCTCCTGCGGCACCATCGTGACCCGCCGCCGCAGCGACGAGAACCTGACCTCGGTCAGCGGCGTCCCGCCCAGCAGCACCCGTCCGGCGGTCGGATCCATCAGCCGGGTCAGGAGTTTGGCGAACGTGGTCTTTCCCGAGCCGGTCTCGCCGACGACCGCCACCTTGCGGTGCGGCGGGATCTCGACGTCGATGCCGTGCAGCACCTCCTCGCCGCCCGGATAGGCGAACCGGACGCCTTCGAAGCGGGCCCCGATCGGGCCTTCGGGCAGGTCGACGCCGTCGACGGGGTCGGCCACGTCCGGTTCGGTGTCGAGGATGTCGAGCACCCGCCGCCAGCCGGAGACCGCGTTCTGGGCCTCGTTGAGCATCTCGGTCGCGGTGACGACCGGCTGGATGAACAGCACCACCAGGAACAGGAACGCGGTCAGCTGCCCGACGGTCATGGTGCCGTCGGCCACCAGGTACGCGCCGATGACGATCACCACCGCGTATACGCCGAAGTGGACGATCTCGCCGGCGCCGAACGAGAACGCCGAGCGCCGGATAGCCTTGGCCTGGTCGCGGCGGTGGTCCTCGATCGCGGCGTCCAGCCGCCGGCTCGTGCGCCCGCCTATCCCGTAGGAGCGCACCACGCCCGCGCCGACGACCGCCTCGGACACGGCCGAGAGCATCCTGCCGACGCTCCTGCGGACGTTGGTGTAGGCGGCGGCCAGGTGGGTCTGGAGCCATTTGATCAGCCACGTCACGGGCACGAACACGACCCAGACGGCCAGCGCGAGCTGCCAGGAGTACACGAACATGACCACGGTGGCCACCAGGATCTGGGCGCTGGAGGTCACCAGCATCATGCCGCCCTGCTGGAGGAACTGGCTGATGGTGTCGATGTCGGTGGTCACGCGGGCGGTGAGCGCCCCGCGCCGCTCCCCCTGCTGGTGCAGCATCGACAGGTCGTGGATGTGGCGGAAGGTGCGCCGGCGCAGGTTCGCCAGCGAGGTCTCGGTGACGATGAACAGCCGCCGGTTCATCCAGAAGTTGGCGCCGGTGGTCAGCGCCAGGACGCCGATGCCGAGGGCGATCACGACGACGACGTAGGGCAGGTCGGGTCCGCCCTCGCCGAACAGTCCGTTGTCGAGCACCTGCTGGGCGCTGATCGGCACCACCAGGCGGCCGACGGCGGTGACCGCGGCGAGGAAGATCGTGAACGCCAGGCCGCGGCGCAGCTCGGGCGAGAGCCGCAGGCCGCGCCCGAGCGTCTCGAACGGTCCGGGTTCGGGTTTGGCTCCGATGCTCATGCGGCGGGCTCCTCGTCGAATTCGCGTTCGGCCTCGGCCTGCTCGTAGGCGGTGACGAGGTCGGCATAGGGCCGGTGGCGCTCCAGCAGCTCGCGGTGGGTGCCGCGGGCGGTGATGCGGCCGTCTTCGAGGAAGACGACCTCGTCGGCCAGTGCGATGGTGGCGCGCCGGTAGGCGACGACGAGGACGCTGGCCGAGTGGGAGGAGTTCTTGAGGCCGGCGAGGATCCGGGACTCGACCTTGGGGTCGACGGCGCTGGTGGCGTCGTCGAGGATGAGCAGGCGCGGCGCGCCGGCGAGGGCGCGGGCGAGGGTGAGGCGCTGGCGCTGGCCGCCGGAGAGGGTGGTGCCGCGCTCGCCGACCTCGGTGTCGAGGCCGTGGTCGAGGTCGCCGACGAATTTGTCGGCGCCGGCGGCGGCGAGCGCCTCCCACAGTCTGGCGTCGTCGAGTCCGGCGCGGTCGAGTGAGAGGTTGGCGCGGACGCTGTCGTCGAAGACGAAGGGGATCTGCGGGACGAGCGCGGCGGTGGACGCGAGGCTGGCGTGGTCGAGGTCGGGCAGTTCGACGCCGTCGAGGCGGACGGTGCCGCTGGTGGGGTCGGTGAGGCGGACGGCGAGGTGGGCGAGGGTCGATTTGCCCGAGCCGGTGGCGCCGACCAGGGCGACGGTGGTGCCGGGTTCGACGGTGAAGGAGACGTCGCGGATGGCTTCGCCGCCGTCGGGGTAGCGGTAGGCGACCGAGTCGAATTCGAGGCGGGCGGGGCCGTCCGCTCGGAGGTGGCGGTCGCCGTAGGACATGTCTCCGGTGGAGGAGAGGACGTGGTCGACGCGGCGGCGGCCGACCACGGAGGTGGGGAGGTCGCCCAGGACCCAGCCGATGGCGCGGATGGGGAAGGCGAGGATGGAGAACATGAAGGAGACGGTGACCAGTTGGCCGAGGTCCAGCGCGCCCTGCTGGTAGCGGGCGAGTCCGACCAGCAGGGCGATGAGGGTGCCGAGTTCGGGGAGCCCTTGGATGGCCGGTTCGAAGGCGGCGCGGAGGCGTCCGACGCCGATCATGGCGTCGCGCAGTTCGCCCGCGGTCCGGGTGAACCGCTCGGTCTCCTCCGCTTCGCGGCCCATGGCCTTGACGACCAGGGCGCCGTCGAAGGATTCGTGGCCGTCGGCGGAGACTTCGGCGCGGAGCTCCTGGGCGCGTTTGGCGCGGGGGGCCATCTTGGAGGCGAAGACGGCGTTGAGGGTGAGCAGGACGGGGAACATCGCGAGCGCGACGAGGGCGATCGCCCAGTCGATGGTGAAGAAGACGACCATCGAGACGACGATCATGAACAGGGTGCCGCAGGCGAAGGGGAGCGGGGCGAGCGGCCGGGTGGCGGCTTCGACGTCGGCGTTCGCGTTGGACAGCAGGGTGCCGGTGGGGTGCTTCTGGTGCCAGGAGACCGGCAGGGCCAGGTAGCGGCGGGTCACTTTGCGGCGCCAGTGGGCCTGGACCTGGAACATCTGGGTGCCGGAGCCGATGCGGCGGGCGCACATGGAGGAGAAGCGGAGGACGGACATGCCCAGCAGCGCGCCGATGCCGAGGGCGACCGAGCCGAGGGTGACGCGGCCGTCTTCGTAGGCCGGGACGGCGACGCGGGAGACGACCCAGCCGACGATGAAGGCGACCGACAGGTGCATCGCGGTGTTGACCATCGCGCCCGCGACCGCGACGCTGAATCGCTTGGGCTCGATCCTGATCATGTCGCCGATGTTGCGCAGTCCCTGGCGGAGGATGCTGGCATCGACGGCGGCTTGAGTCATCTGCGGCTCCGGAGGTGGGTCGGCTCGCGGCCCTTGCCGTGCGGCAGGCAAGCGACCGCATGCAATCATGCCTCGTCCGTGTGACGGTTGCCAACCGGCAGCCGCGGCCGGCCCGGGGAGGTTTCCGACACTGACATGTCGGAATGTCGACATAAGTCGTTTGTCAGTTTACCAGGGCTTTTGCCGGGATACATTAAGGACGGCTAGATCCTCACTCTCAGCTCGAATCCGACCCCGTCGAGCGATAAGCAGGTGAACCCCGATGATTCAAGTGCTCATGAGACGGGCGCCGTCGCTGCTCGCGACCGCGCTGGAGCGCGTGCTGGCCCAGGAGCCGGACATGACCGTGATGGGAAGTCTGACCTGGGACGACAATGTGGAGTGGGCCGGCGAAGGCCCGGCTCCGGACGTCGTCGTCCTCGACGCGTGCTCGGCCGAGGCGGACAAGGTCGAGTCCGAGTGCCGGGCGCTGTGCGAGACGCTGCCGAAGGCGAACATGCTGGTGATGACGTGCTCGAAAGGACCGGCGATCCAACCGGCCCTGGCCAGGATGGCGCCGCGCGTCGGCTTCGTCACCACTGACGAGAGCTGCGACCGCTTCACCGAGGCGATCCGCCGCCTCGCCGACGGCGGCGCGGTGATCTGCCCGGATGTGGCGCTGGCGGCTCTGAAGGCCAAGGACAATCCGCTGACCGATCGCGAGCGGGAGGTGCTCGGTCTCATGCTCACCGGCGCCTCGACCCAGGAGGCGGCCGATCGGCTGTACCTGCGGGTCGGCACCGTCCGCAACTACCTCTCGAGCGCGGCGGGCAAGGTCGGGGCGCGGACCCGCATCGACGCGATCCGCATCGCTCAGGAGGCCGGCTGGATCTGAGCGCTCTCGCGTTCGCTCGCGGTCGAGCCGTCGAGGGTGAGCACGCGGCGGGCGCGTTCGGCGCTGCCGGCGCGGTGGGCGATGACGATCAAGGTCCCCGGTCGCTCGGCGAAGGCCGCTTCGGCTCGGCGCTCGGCGACGGGATCGAGGTGGCAGGTGGCTTCGTCGAGCACGCAGATCGGCGCCGGCGACAGGTGCGCGCGGACCAGAGCGAGCAGCTGCCGCTCCCCCGCCGACAGCCGCGACGGTTCGACCGTCGCCGACAGTCCGCCGAGCCGCTCGACCAGGTCCGATGCGCCGACCGCGTCGACGGACGAGGCGATCGGGCCGGGGCCGGCCTCGGGCCGCAGGTAGGTCAGGTTGTCGCCGACGGTGCCGGCGAAGACGTACGCCTCCTGCGGGATCAGTACGCGGAAGCCGGCCAGGTCGACCGGCGAGAGGTCGGCGACGTCACGGCCGCCGACGGTGACGGTGCCCGAGTCGGGCGTCAGCAGGCCGCAGAGCAGGCCGGCCAGGGTGGACTTGCCGATGCCGCTGGCCCCTACGATCGCCAGGTGGTCGCCGGCCGGGATCCGCAGGTCGAGCCGGTCGACGATCGCCTCCGAATGCGGTCCGTAGGCGAAGGTCAACCCTCGGGCCTCCAGGTCGGGCGGGCCGGTCGGGGCCACGGAGGCGTGGCGAGCGGGCTCGGGGGCTTCGGTGGAGTCGAGGATGCGGCCGAGGGTGACGACGAACCGCAGGCCGCTGCCGCCGACGCCGGAGATGAAGCTGTTCAGCGCCGGCTGGAGTCCGTAGAGGACGTAGAGCAGTCCGCCGGTGATGGTCCCGGCGGTGAGTCCGCCTTCGACGAGTCGGCCGCTCGCGGCCAGGACGGCGATCAGCGGCAGCCAGCCGCCGATCACGAAGCACAGGGAGCGCAGCGCCGCCACCCATGCCAGCGAGCGTTCGGCGCGGGCCTGTTCGTCGACGGGGCGGTCGACCAGTGAGCGGCCGTGGTCCTCGCCGCCGCAGCCGGCCAGGTCGGCCGTGCCGGCGAACACGGAGCCGGCCCGGTCGGCGAGGCGCTCGTCGGCTCTCACCGCACGCCGGTGGCGGGCCGCGGAGGCCCCGAGTGTAGCGGTGAACAGCAGCAGCCCCAGTAGGAAGGGCGGCAGGATCACCGCGGCGAGCTCGGGCGAGAGCGACATGAGGCCGGCGGTGACGCCGACCGCGGTGACGGCGAAGCCGCGCACGGCGACGATGAGGCCGGCGTAGGAGTCGCGGACGATCTCGACCTGCCGGGTCAGCTGCGCGACCGCGCCCTCTTTGGAGGCTCCGGCGACGGCCGCTCGCAGGGACCCGTCCACGACGCGCCGGACCAGCCGGTCGCGGAACGGCTCGACCAGGTCCCCGATGCGCGCGTACACCATCCGGGTGCCGACCGCGCCGAGCACGGCGGCGAGCAGCAGTCCGGCGAGCCAGGCCGCTCCGGTCCAGGGCCGGTCGGCGGCGAACCCGTCGTCGACGGCTCTGGCGACCACGATCCCCGAGATCGTCGCCGGCAGGGTCTGCGGGACCGACCAGGCGATGAGGGCGGCGGTGGGCCGCCGCCGGAGGCCGCTGAGGCCGTATCGGATTTCGCGTCTCATGCGAACACCTCCCGGTAGGCGGGCGAGTCGGCCCACAGGCGCTCGTGCGGCCCTAGCGCGCGGATGCGGCCGGCCTCCAGCCAGACGACGAGGTCGGCGCGGGCGGCGGTGGCGGCGCGGTGGGTGACCAGCAGCCTGGTGCGTCCGGTCTCGTGGGCGGTGAGGGCGTCGATGATCCGCAGCTCGGTCACGGTGTCGAGGCTCGAGGTGGCGTCGTCGAGCACCAGCAGTCGCGCGGCGTGCCAGGCGCGGGCCAGGCCGATCCGCTGGGCTTCGCCGCCGGACATGGGGGCCTGCTCGAGGGGGGTGTCGTAGCCGTGGGGCAGGCGGCTGATGAAGTCGTGGGCGTCCGCGGCGCGCGCGGCCGGCCGGGGTGATCGATTCGGTGCGATCGCCTCGGCGACGGTGGCGCCGACGAGGACGGGGCGCTCGGGGGCCCAGGCGACGGCCCGGCGCAGTGCTTCGCGTCGCAGGCGGCGCAGTGGAACGCCGTCGAGCAGCACTTCGCCCGCGTCGGGTTCGCGAAGTCCGGCGGCCAGCTCGGCGAGGACCGACTTCCCGGCTCCCGAGGCGCCGACGACGGCCGCGACCGTCCCGCCCGGGACGGTCAGTTCGATGCCGTCGAGCAGGCCGTCGACGGCGACCGACCGGAACTCCAGCCGGCCGTCGCCGTCGGGCAGCTCGTGGTCGCCGTGCTCGGCGGCCGGAACGCCGGTCACCTCGGTCAGGCGCCGCACGCCCGCCCGCGACCGTGCGAGCGTGGCGAACACGCCGGTCAGGGCGCCGATGCCGGCGCCGCTCATCGCGTACTGGGCCGAGGCGAGCATCTCGCCGGGGGTGAGCCTGCCGGCCGACAGCGCCAGACCGGCCGCGAACAGCACTCCGATGGTGGTCAGTGGTCCGACCAGAGCGGACTGGGCGCCGGTGGCCGCCAGCACCTGCCAGGTGCGGGAGCCGTGCTCGCCGAGACGCGGCAGTTCCGCGAGCACCCGGTGCCGTTCCCGGTCGACGGTGCCGGCGGCGGCGATGGTCCGCCTGCCGGCCAGGGCTTCGGCCAGGCGGGCGGCGATGACGCCTTGGACCCGCTGGTAGGCCGCGACCGCGGCGGTGGTGCGGGAGACGAACAGCCGCAGGACGACCGCGACCAGCGCGAGCCCGGCGATGAAGGCCGCGGCGAGCCACAGGTCGAGATAGGCCAGCATCGCCAGGCTCCCGACCGAGGGCAGCAGGCCCGTGGCCGCGCCGACGGCGGCGGGCCCGGCGCGGGCCGCGTCGGCGCAGTTGGCCGACATTCGCGCGGTCAGGTCGCCGGTGTCGAAGCGGCGCAGCCGGTGCGGGTCTACGGCCAGTATGTGGCGGACCAGCCCGCGACGCAGCCACGCGGTGGTCGAGGCAGTGCAAGCGGCTCCGGCGAAGGCGTCGACCAGCTCGCAGGCGGCGCTCACGACGACCAGTCCGGCGGCGATCGCCATCGGCGCGGCCACGCCGCGTCCGGTGACGGCGGCGTCGACGGCCTCGGCGAGCACGAGCGGCAGCGCCAGCATGGACAGCGTGCCGAGCACCGAGGAGCCGCCGATGACCGGCAGCCAGCGACGGGCCCGGGCGACGACCGTCCCGAAGGACAGTTCACGCCCGGACCCGTGCGATGTTGCTACTCGCAGAGCAGCACGCTCAGGCGGCTCGTTCCGTCGCACAGCGTGACGCTCAGGTTGCTGTCCTTGCCCTTGTTGGACAGCTCGTCCTTGCTCTCCATGCCTTGCAGGTCGAGAAGTGCCATGATCGTCTCTCCTTTCTTCGAGTTAGGGGATGCTTTCCTTCATCGGCGCCGTCGGCGCCGACATCTGTGGGCTCGCCGGCCAGGAGGCCGGGAGCAGGGGCATCGCCACCGGATCGGCGTGCAAGACCGAACCGAGGGCGAGCAGGACGCCGGCGCCGCCGGTCGCCAGGTCCATCGACAGCCGCAGCAGGCCCGTGCCGGGGAAGGCGATGCCGTCCTCATAGGGCAGGGCGTGCCACGACAGTGCTCGGACGTGGTCGCGGACCACGGGGTCGGCGAGGGGCTCGGCAATGCGTCCGGCGCGGTACAGGAGGATGCCGGCGCGGCCGGTGAACAGGCCCGGGAGGATGTACATCGGCGACTCGGCGGCCCGGGCGATGCGGTCGGAGTCGTCGGCGAAGGACTCGCTGCGGCGCCGGGCCGCGAAGGCGTCGAGCGCGACGCCGATGCCGACGCTGCCGACCTCCAGGTACGGCATGGTGCGCCAGCCCTCGTCGACCTCCATGGAGCCGTTGTCGCGGACCGTGCACCGTCGCAGGTCCAGTTCGATGGCGGACTCGGCGGCGTCGAGGTAGGACCCGTCGCCGGTCTCGTCGAAGGCGCGCATGAGCAGCAGCGCCTGTCCCGAGCCGCCGCGCATGAGGCCCGCGTACGGGCCGGCGCCGCCGCTGACGTCCCCGATCGTCTCGAACGGCGCCCGCTCGGCGACCAGGTCGGCGCAGCGCAGGCCGGTCGTGCGCAGCTCGGCGGCGTCGGCGTCGGCCGTGCGCGCCAGGTGCAGCAGGTTCAGGCCCGCCCCGGCCAGGCCCCCGGCGAGGTCGGCGCTCAAGGCCTCCCAGCGCTCGGAGAGGAACACGTCGACGATGTCGAGTGCCGCCTGGCGGTAGCCGAGGTGGTCGAGGGTGAACGCCGCGCCGTGCAGGCCGTCGTAGAGGCCGAGCCTGGTGCCCGAGTGCGGGGCGAGGGCGTGGTCGATCAGCCAGCGTTCGAAGCGCTCCCAGCGGCCGGCGCCGGTGGCCTCCAGCGCGTAGAGCACGCCGGACGCGCCGAAGGCGAGCCCGAGGCCGCCGGTGGTGAACTGGCGGATGTCGCCGGGGAAGAGCCGGTCGTCGCGTTCGGGGGTGGCGCTGGCCACGATCGAGCGGGCGATCCGGTCGCGCAGGGCCGGCCAGCGCGCGGCGTCGGGTTCGATGCTCAGGTCGGGCGCGGCCGGGAGGTCGGGTGGTGCGACGCGCTCGACCGCGTCGTCGAGGTAGCCGGCCGGCACCGGGAAGTGCTCCTGGATGATCTCGACCAGATGCCGGGCTTTGGAGCGGTGGAGGCCGAACAGGTTCGTCAGCGGCAGGAACAGGGAGAGCTTGAGGCACGCCAGCGAGTAGCGGTCGGCTTCGGCTCCGGCCATCGATCGCGGGGCGGCGAAGCCCTGGTTGCCCAGGCCCGCCGGGCGCGTGGCGTCGGCCGGTCCGGCGACTTCGAAGTCGAGCAGGCAGATGCCGCCGTCGATGCGTTCGATGACGTTGAACAGGTGCAGGTCGCCGTAGGCGATGCCGCACCGGTGGATCTGGTCGAGGATGTGCGCGACGCGTTCGTGGATCCGCAGCGCCCAGTCGGTGAAGTCGCGGTAGTCCTCGTCGGTCGCGGTGGGGTCGGCCAGCGGGTAGCGGTCGACGAGGGCGGAGCTGAGGACCTCGCCGTCGACGTGCTCCATCGCCAGGAACCGGTGCTCGCCGATCCAGAACAGCTCGTGGGCGCGGGGCACGCCGTCGATGCCGTCGAGGCGGCGCAGGATGTCGTGTTCGTGCTCGACGCGGTGGACGGCGTCGTTGCCGCGGGCGTCGAGGCCGGCGTGCGGGCGGCCCTCTTTGAGGACCACGGGGTCGCCGGTGCGCTCGTCGCGGGCGAGGTAGATGCCGCCGCCGTTGGAGAAGTGCAGGACGCGTTCGATCGCGTAGGGCAGGTCGGCGACGGTGACTTCGTTGCGGGCCTTGAGGTGCGGGGTGAGGAATTCGGGTACGGGGACCCACTCGGGGGTCCGGAAGACCGGTTCCCTGATGTCGGGGACGAGGCGGCCGTCGGGGTCGGTGATCGCGGGGACCACGTCGCCGGAGTCGGTGACGGTGTAGCGGTCGTCGAAGGCCCCGTAGCGGACGTGGAGCGGGCCGGTGCCCCAGCGGAGGTCGCTGAGGATGTACGGGTTCGGCACGCCTTCGAGGAGGGCGCCGAGTTCGTTGAGGATCCGCTCGCAGTCGTCCTCGTCGGTCGGGTAGATCGTGACCAGTTTGCCGCTGGAGTCGCGCGCCGCGTATTTGGAGAGCCTGGAGGTCAGGGCGTTGGGCGAGCGGAGGAACTTGAACTGGGCGCCGTGTTCGAGGCAGTAGTCCCAGGCCGTCTCCAGGACGCGTTCGGCGCTCTGGGCGGCGGCCGAGGCGTGGATCTTCCAGCCCTGGGCGGGCAGGGGCCGTCCGGTGCGGAGGGTGATCCAGTCGTCCTGCTCGGCGCGTACCCAGCCGTCGGGGACCGGTCGCTCGGCGATGGCGAAGGAGCGGCCGGCGGAGCTCACCGAGTGCATGGCGTCGTAGAAGGTCCGGTCCGCCATGCTGTATTTCTCGTAGTGGTCGCCCATTGCCGCTCCCATCGAGTCCAGAAGGTCTGGATCTCATCCTGGCGGTTGGGCGGCGTCCCCGATAGACCGGTTTGTCACCGATTAATCGTGAATTTCTCACGGTTTCGGGGTGAGCGATGCCTCTGAGGGCCGGTCAGGCGGGCAGTGGCAGGCGCACGGGGTGGCCCGCGTCGGCGAGGCCCTGCTTGATCTCGGCGACGGTGACTTCGCCGAAGTGGAGGATGGAGGCGGCGAGGACGGCGTCGGCGCCGGCTTCGACGGCGGGCGGGAAGTGCTCGGCCTTGCCGGCCCCGCCGGAGGCGATCACGGGGATGTCGACCGCGGCGCGGACGGCCGCGATGAGCTCGAGGTCGAAGCCGGCCTTGGTGCCGTCGGCGTCGATCG
This sequence comes from Glycomyces halotolerans, assembly GCF_054779575.1. NCBI lineage: Bacteria > Bacillati > Actinomycetota > Actinomycetes > Glycomycetales > Glycomycetaceae > Glycomyces > Glycomyces halotolerans. The sequence continues at coordinate 225,859 of NZ_BAAGXZ010000004.1, read as the reverse complement.
AGTTGAGCAGGATCTCGCCGGCGCCGAGCGAGGCTGCGCGGGCGCACCATTCGACGGCGTCGAGGCCGGTGGGGCGCTTCTGTCCGCCGTGGGTGGTGACCTCCCAGCCGGTGTCGGTGGCGCCGGTGGCGGCGACGTCGGCGGAGAGGACGAGGACCTGGTTGCCGAAGCGGTCGGCGATCTCCGATATGACCTCGGGGCGGGCGATGGCGGCGGTGTTGACGCCGACCTTGTCGGCGCCGGCGCGCAGGAGCCGGTCGACGTCGTCGGGGGTGCGCACGCCGCCGCCGACGGTCAGCGGGATGAAGACCTGCTCGGCGGTGCGGGCGACCACGTCGTACATGGTGGCGCGCCCGTCGGAGGAGGCGCTGACGTCGAGGAAGGTGAGCTCGTCGGCTCCGGCCCGGTCGTAGGCGGCGGCGAGCTCGACCGGGTCGCCGGCGTCGCGGAGGTTCTCGAAGTTGACGCCCTTGACGACGCGCCCGGCGTCGACGTCGAGGCAGGGGATCACACGCACCGAAAGACTCACGCGGCAAGCCTACAAGGCGCGGAGGGCCGTGTCGTCCGCCATAGTTCCCGCCATTTCTGAACATGTTCAGAATATTTGGAGTAGCGTCGCCACCGAAAGTTGAACATGTTCAACTCAGCTGGTCCCCCGAACAGAACGGAGTGCTGTCATGGACATGGCAGTCATCGGTTACACCGCCTACCTCCTCGTCGCCATCCCGCTGACGGTATGGGTCGCCCGCACGCTGGGCGCCAACGGCTACCACTTCATCAAGGACGTCTTCGCCGGAGACGAACAGCTCGCCCAAGCCGTCAACAAGCTGCTCCAGGTCGGCTTCTACCTGCTGAACTTCGGTTTCGTCGCCCTGTGGCTGCGCACCGCTCAGCCGATCTACGACGCACGCGGCGTCTTCGAGACGGTGGCGCTGAAGATCGGCGCGGTCCTGCTCGTGCTGGGCGTGCTCCACGTGGTCAACGTGATCGTGCTCAACGCCTTCCGCAAGCACGCGCACGTGGACGCCCGGACGCTGGCCACGCTCGAACCGCCGCAGCCGCGGCACGAGCACGGGCCGCGTCCGCAGTAGGATCGCGCACGTGACCACACCGGCTTCGGACGATTCACCCGCACGCACCGGCGCGAAGCGGACCGGCACCAAGGCCGAGCGGACGCGCCGGCGCATCATCGACGTCGCGCTCGAGATGTTCGCCGAGCGCGGGTACGACGGGACGACGATGCGGGCGATCGCCGCCGAGGCCGGTGTGTCCGTGGGCAATGCCTACTACTACTTCAAATCCAAGGAGCACCTGATCCAGGGCTTCTACGAGCAGGCGACGATGCGGCACGCCGAGTTGGCGCCGAAGGCGCTGGGAGGCAAGGAGACCCTCGCCGAGCGCATCGAGGCGGCGCTCCTGGCGTGGCTGGAGATCGCCGGGCCGTACCATGACTTCGCCGGCCAGTTCTTCCGGAACGCGGCCGATCCGAACAGCCCGCTCAGTCCGTTCTCGGAGGAGTCCGCCGAGAGCCGGGAGCGCGACATCGCGCTCTACCGGGAGGTGCTGGAGGGCTCGAAGACCAAGGTGCCGAAGGACCTGGCCGACATCCTGCCGGAGATGCTGTGGCTCCACCAGATGGTGGTGGTCCTGTACTGGGTCTATGATGACTCCGAGGGGCAGGAGAAGTCCAAGGAGCTGGCCCGCAGGACGGCCCCGCTGGTAGCGCGGGTAGTGGCGCTGTCGCGACTGAAGGTGCTGCGGCCCTTGGTGAAGCAGGGCGAGGAGCTGGTCAGGGACTTCCTGATCACCCGCAGGCCCCGTTGAGGGTCCCGTCGACCTCCTGATTGGATTCGTATCGTGAAGACCGTAACGGTGAGTATCTCGGCCCGCGCCCATCAGCAGTTGGAGGAGGCCGCGCGGCGTGACGGTGTCGCGATCACCGACATCGCCCGGTCCGCGCTCGAGGAGCAGGCCGTTCGCGTCGCGCGGCAGAGGGCGGAAGCCGAGCGGCGCCCACGCACCGTCCGGGGCGAGCGAGAGCATTGAAGCCGAGTCGGTCTGGCCCGCTTCGTAAGGGGACCGGTGGGGCGGGCAACATTGCCGAGTTCCGCCCCACCGGCGTCTTCGATGGCCCGCCTCAGCAGTCCCGCAGTTCGGGCGACTGGTTGAGCAGCTGCCCTCGAGGCGAGATGAACTTGCGGTAGGTGTCGGAGTCGACCTCCGAAGGCGGGAAGGCCGCCACGCGGTGGCAGTTCTGGAAGGCCAGCTTCACTCCGAAGTGCCGCTCCAGGGCGCTCCGCATCGAGTCCGAGGCCAGCGCGCGCAGCAGCTGCCCGCGCGCCTCCTCGTCCGGCGGCGGGGTCGTGTTGTCGGCGAACCGGGTGGATCCGGTCGAGGCGGCCACCCCGCTCTTGAGGTCGGCCACGACCTTGCTGACGAGCTCCCAGGCGTAAGGCAGCGAGTGCTTCACGCAGTCGATGAACTCGGTGTCGCCCACCTCGCCTCTTTCGGCTTTGGCGAGCAGGTCCTCTGAGACGTCAAGGGACATGCTGTTCTCCTCTCGGTTCGAATCCGAACCATCTTTTCGACATCGGTCACTCTCTGCTGTCGGGTAGTCGACGCAGACAGGTTTCGGGTGCGATCCGTCTAGACGAACTGCCGTTCGAGCAGGTGCTCGCCGAGAACGAACCCGGGCACGATCTGCTCGGACAGGTCGACGCCGGCCCGTTCGCTGCCCCAGGCCGCGGCGGCCTTGCGGTGGAACTCGTGGGCCTGGCGGGTGAACTTCTCCCAGTCCTTGCCGGCCGTGACCGCGAGCCTGCGGGCCTCGTCGATCACGGCGAGGTTCTCGTCCTCCAGCTCGCCGATGGGCCCGACGCTGCCGCGCTCGGCGGCCTTGACGTAGCGGGACCTGCCGCACCAGCCGATGAGGGCGTCGCCGACGTGCGAGCGCAGGAAGTCGACGTCGTCCTCGTCGTCGATCTTGTTGCCGATCACGGCGATGTCGACGTCGTAGTCGGCGGCGTAGCCCGCGTACTGCTTGTAGACGCCGACGCTGCGCAGGGTCGGCTCGCAGACCAGGAAGGTGTGGTCGAAGCGGGTGAACATGCCGGAGGCGAAGGCTTCGGCGCCCGCGACCATGTCGACGACGATGAATTCGCCTCTCGTGTCGATCAGGTGGTTGAGCAGGAGCTCGACGGCGCCGACCTTGGAGTGGTAGCAGGAGACGCCGAGGTCGTCGTCGACGAAGCCGCCGGTGGCGGCGAAGCGGATGCCGTCCACTTCGGTGAAGACCTCTTCGTAGATCGGGTTCGACTCGGTGACGGTGAGGAGCCGGGAGCCCGGTCCGGGCGGGGTGGTCTTGAGCATCAGGTCGGCCGACGGGATGAGCGGGTTGCTCCCCCGCAGGTGGTCCTTGATGAGCGGCAGGCGCTCGCCGAGGACCGGTCCCATCGCGGCGGCCTCGGCGTCGAGTCCGAGGGCGGCGGCGAGGTGCTGGTTGATGTCGGCGTCGATGGCCATGACCGGGTGACCGAGCGAGGCGGCGCGGCGGGCGAACAGCGAGGCCATGGTGGTCTTGCCCGAGCCGCCCTTGCCGACGAAGGCCAGTTTCATTGGTGGAACTTCTCTCCGCTTGTTGATAATGATTGTTGATTTCAAGAGGAGAGTAGCAGGCCTCGAATGTGAATGCACCGCATATGGAAAGCGGCCCCGTCCTCACCACGAGGACGGGGCCGCTGCGGACTCGGAGGCACGCTAATCGGCGGCGGCGACCGCCTCGGTGCTCTCCTGGGGCTCGGCCGGGAGCGTCTCGCGGTCGCGCCGCGTGTACTGGAAGACGACGATGGCCGCGGCCAGCGCGAGGCCGATGACGTCGGTCAGGATGTCGGCGCTCAGCAGCAGCAGCGCGGCGGCGAACAGGCCGATCCGCTCCCACCAGTACAGGCGCGCTTGCAGCTGCCCGGCCACGGAGCCGCCGAGGAGGAAGGCCGCCAGGATCGCCGACGCGCAGGCGAGGATCGTGCCGAACCAGTCGTCGCCGAGCAGCAGCAGCTGCGGGGCGAACACGAAGGCGTAGGGCACGATGAAGCCGGAGATCGCCAACCGCACCGACTGGACGCCGGTCATGATCGGGTTGCCGCCCGAGATGCCCGAGGCCGCGAAGGCCGCCAGGCACACCGGCGGCGTGATGTCCGCCAGGACGCCGAAGTACAGCACGAACATGTGCGCGATGAGCGTGTACTCCCAGGTCGGCTGGCCGAGGTAGCCGCCGGCCTCCGGCAGGCCGATGCCGGTGTAGGTGCCGTCGATGAGGGCGATGATCGCCGGAGCGGCGACGACGGCCATGACCACGTAGTTCGCGGTCGTCGGCAGCCCGATGCCGAGGATGAGGCAGGCGATCATGGTGAAGAACATGACCATGAACAGCTCGGCGCGCTCGAACGGCAGGAACGCCGAGAGGTTGGTGCCGAGGTTGATGAGCCCGTCGGCGATCTTCAGGCCCAGGCCGGTGTTGTTGATCGCCCCGGAGATGATGCCGGCCGCGGCGGTGGCCGCGACGATCGGCAGGGCCATCTTGGCGGCGTCGACCAGGCTCGCGCCGAGGGCCGAGGGCGTGAGCTTGTCGGACATGGCCTTCCAGCCGTCGACGCCCTTGAACGCCAGGAAGAGCAGCTGGGCCAGGATGTTGAGGCCGACCGTGGCCAGCACGGCGTAGAACGCCGCGGTCATCGGCGTCAGTCCGATCGACAGGAGCACGAAGATGACGATCAACGGCAGCAGCAGGTAGCCCTTGGAGACCAGGAGCGGGCCGAGCTTCGGCAGCTCCGATTTGGGCAGTCCCAGGATGCCCTCACGGCGCGAGACGAAGTGGACCACCATGTACTGCGAACCGAAGAACAGGATCGCGGGGATGAGCGCGGCCAGCATGATGTTGACGTAGCCGATCTCCTTGCCGATCGTCTCGAGCATGATGAACGCCGCCGCGCCCATGACCGGCGGCATGATCTGCCCTCCGGTCGAGGAGGCGGCCTCGACCGCTCCGGCGAACTCCCGCTTGTAGCCGGAGCGTTTCATCATCGGGATGGTGAACGCGCCGTTGGAGACCGTGTTGGCCACCGACGAGCCGGTGATCGTGCCGGAGAAGACCGAGGTGATGACGCCGACCTTGGCGGTGCCGCCGACGCGGCCGCCGGCCATGCCGAGGGCCAGGTTGGTGAAGAAGCGCTCCATGCCGGTGCGCTGCAGCAGGGCCGCGAAGATCATGAACAGGAAGATGAAGGTCGAGGAGACCCCCAGCGGGATGCCGAAGACGCCTTTGGTGCCGAGCCAGGCGTCGGTGAGGATCCGGTCCGGGTCGAGGCCGCGGAACCACAGGAACCCGGGCATGTACGAGCCGTACAGCATGTAGGCGATCATCACGACGCACACGACGGTGAGCGCCATGCCGACCGCGCGGGCGGCGGCCACGAGCACCAGCAGGGTGCCGATCGCGGCGGCGGCGATGCCGGCGGCCGGCCAGGTGGCGCCGACGTACTCGTTGAAGTCCCCGGCGTTGGCGTAGACCCACCAGGTGGCCCACACGCCCATCGCCGCGAGGACGACGTCGGACAGCGGCATGCCGCCGACGTCGAGCTTGATGTAGCGGGTGATCTGGACCAGGACCAGGACGGCCAGTGCCGGGAGCATGATGGCCGGGTCGGTGACGCCGACGGCGTAGAGGTAGCCCATGATCGCCAGGCCGGCGCCGGTCCAGATCAGGCCGTTGCGGGCCTCCTTCCCGGGCCGGCGCTTGCCGTTGTACATCAGGAAGATCAGCGACAGGCCGAAGGCCAGGTGGACGACCTGCTGCCGGGGCGTCGCCAGGGTGCCCTGCCAGGCGGTGTAGAGGTGGAAGACCGACATCGCGACGGCCAGTCCGGAGATGATCCATTTCCAGACGGGGTGGAGCTCGCTGCGCACCGGGCCGACCACGGCCGTGATCGGTTCGGCCTCGCGCATGGCCTTGATGTCGGCGGCGGCTTGTTCGGCGTCGTACGCCGCCGCGGTGTCGGAGCGGGCTGCTTCGGCGCTCATCGGGTTCTGGTGCCTTTCGGGATGTCGACCTCAGGGGCTGGCGGTGACCGCGGGCGGGCAGATGGACGGGAGCGGCGAGCCGGCGTTCGGCCGACTCGCCGCCAAGTGTGTTCTCGCTTACATTGAAGCGTACTCTCGGGTAGTGCCTACAGCAGGCCCTGCTCCTCGAAGTACCGCTCCGCGCCCGGGTGCAGTTCGACGTCGACCTGGCCGTCCAGCGCGGTGTCGATCGAGATCGAGGACGCCACCGAGTGGTCGATGGAGTCCGCGTTCTCGTACATGGTCTTGACCAGCTCGTAGACCTGGTCGTCGTTCAGACTCGGCAGGGCGTACAGCGTGGCCCAGCCGGTGACCGTCGTGGCCGGCGCGTCGATGCCGTCGTAGGTGCCGCCCGGGATCTCCAGGGACGACAGGGTCGGGTCGTCGCCGGTGAGCGCCTGGGTGACGTCGTCGGGGATCGAGACCATGGTCAGGTCGGTGCCCTGGGCCGCCTCGGAGATCGAGGAGGCCGGCAGCGCCAGGATGCCGAAGGCCGCGTCGACCTGGCCGTCGCGCAGCTTCGCGGCCGCGTCCCCGAAGGAGTCGGCGAAGGTCTCGCCGGGCGTGACGCCGGCGGCGTCGAGGATCTGCTGCGTCAGGCCCTGGGTTCCGGAGCCGTCGGGGCCGATCGCGACGCGCATGCCCTCGAGGTCGGCGATCGTCTCGATGCCGGAGTCGGCCCTCGCGACGATCTGCATGACCTCCGGGTAGATGTTGCCGAGCATGGCCAGTTCGATCTCGTCGCCGTCGGCGAACTCGCCTTCGCCGTTGACCGCCTGGGTGGCGGTGCCGTTGACGGCCATGGCGAGGTTGATGTCACCGGACTGGAGCAGGCGGATGTTCTCGACCGAGGCGCCGGTGGAGATCGTCGAGACGCGCAGGTCCTCGACCTCGCTGCTCCACATCTGAGCGATGGCGCCGCCGAGCGGATAGTAGGTGCCTCCGACCGAACCGGTGCCGAGCACCATGTCCGACATCGGCTCGCTGGCGTCGCCGCCCTCGTCGCCGCCGTCAGACCCGACGCCGCACGCGGTCGCCAGGAGAGCCGTAGCGGCGATCGGCGCGACGAAGCGGGCGATCCTCCTCAGCATCTCATTCTCCGTTCATTGAAATACGTATGCACCGCATCGCAGCGGGCACTGGCCGTGCAGATTTCCGGCTTGCGAGCCCGCCTCACTCGAGTTCGCGAGGCGCGGCCCTGCCACGCCGTGGGGGATGAAAGCACTCTACGACGCCACATCCACAACAACAGGCGTACACACCGTGATGACGCCACATAGTAGCCGAACCGTTATGTTGCCAACGCGGGCGACTTTCGCCGGACATCGGTGAGTTGCACAGCAATCGTTGTACCCCCACCGGGCGCGCATTAATGTCTAAGGCATGACCGCGTCAGTGGAGACTCCGGGGATCACCGTCGAGAAGCGAGGACTGGTCGAGTACCAGGAGGCCTGGGACTACCAGAAGGAGCTGCAGCAGCGGCGCATCGACGACGAGATCGGCGACACGGTGCTCCTGCTCCAGCACCCTAGCGTCTACACCGCCGGGAGGCGCACCGAGACCTGGGCGCTGCCGCAGGACGGCACCCCGGTGGTCACCGTCGACCGCGGCGGCCAGATCACCTGGCACGGGCCGGGGCAACTGGTCGGCTACCCGATCATCAAGATGCGCAAGAAGGTCGACGTGGTCGGCTACGTGCGGCGCCTCGAGGACGTGATCGTCGCGGTCTGCAGGGAGTTCGGCGTCGACTCGGCGCGCGGGAGGCTGCGCGACCGCACCGGCGTGTGGCTCCCGGCCGACGACTCGGGCCCCGAGCGCAAGATCTGCGCGATCGGCGTGCGGGTGCGCTGGGCGACGACGATGCACGGCTTCGCGCTGAACTGCAACCCGGACATGACCGCCTGGGACCGGATCGCGCCGTGCGCGATCACCGACGCCGAGGTCACCAGCCTCTCGTCCGAGCTGGGCCGCGAGGTCACCGTCGAGGAGGTCGTCCCCGTGGTCGAGAAGCACCTGCCGCTGCTGCTCGAGGATTAACAGGACGCGATCGGGTCGGGCTGCTCGTCGGCCAGTGCCGGTTCGCGGCCGAGCATGACCGCGAGGATGTTCTCCCAGGCGTCCGACCCCGGGTAGAAGACCTCCGAGTGGGAGTGGACGCCCTCCACCGCCTTGCCGGAGATGCCGCGCTCGACCAGCCGGACCCCGTAGTCGTCGACCGCGTCCGCGGCGTCCGGCAGGTGGCCGGGGTACAGGTTCTTGACGCCGGGGAAGTCGTCCGGGTCGGCGCCGTGGCCCAGCAGCGGCACGTACGGCATGCCCTGCACCCACGAGATCGGGTCGCCCGGAGCGGTGATCGAGTAGCGCGGACGGCACGGGTCGCTGAGCGCGTCGACTTCGTAGACGTCGTTGCCCATGCCGGCCGAGGCGATGTGCAGGACCCGGTCGACGTCGAGCTCGTCGGTCTCGGCCAGGCCGATGACCGCGCCGCCGTAGGAGTGCCCGGCGAGGGTGATCGGCACGTCGTCGCCGATCTGTGCGCGCAGGTCGAAGGTGAACGAGGCCAGGCTGTCGGCGGCGACCGCCGCCCATGAGGCCCACGACTCCTCGATCCATCCGGACGGCCAGGAGGCGCCGGCCCAGACCACGATCGCCAACTCGCCGTCGGCCGCTTCGACGAAGCTCTCGGCGCGGCGGTGGTAGAGGCCGAAGTTGGCGCTGGAGAGCACCGCCGATCCGCCGGGGACCAGGACGGTCACCGTCTCGGCCGTCTCCAGGTCGCCGACGACCTCGATCCATGAGCCCTCGCCGGCGTTGTTGTAGGGGTCAAGGTGGACGAACCGCCGATCCGAGTCGAGCAGCGCCTCGAGCTCGGCGCGGGGCGGGCGCTCCACGCCGGCGTTCCACGGCCGCTCGGGACTGTCGAACTCGGTCGAGTCGGCGGTGGAGGCTTCGAGGACGATCCGGTTGGCGGTCATGCGGGCCTCGAACGGCGCGCCCGGGAGGTCGCCGATCACCGAGGGGTACACGACCGAGAGCCACGCGGTGGTCTCTTCGCCGAGGTCGGCGAAGAACTCCCCCACTTCGACCGGGTCGAAGCGGCCGATGCCGTCGGCGAGCTCGGCCAGCGCCGACGGCAGCTCGCCCGCGTCGGGATCGGGCCGGGCCGCGACCAGCCCGGCCGCCAGCTCGGGATCGCTGACGGCGGCTTCGAAGACGGCGCCGGGGTCGTCGGCGGACAGGGGCGCCGCGGCCTCCAGGGCCGCCAATTCATCGCTGACGTCGCCGGCGAGCACGGGGACGGCCTGGACGGGTTCGGCCTCTGCCTCCCCGAGTTGAGTGATGCCGGCCACGTACACCAGTGCCATCGACGCGGCCGCGAACAGGCTGGATGCACGCCACCACCGGAGTCTCACGGGCAACAGCGTAGCCGAGGCCCGGACCGAATGCGAGCGGTCCTGTCGTTATGCCGCGACGGCGGTATAGCGACTGCCGTTGGCGCTGAGGGTGAGCGGGAGACCGAATGCCTTGGAGAGGGTCTCGGCGGTCAGCGCCTCGCCGATGGGTCCGGCGGCGACGACGCCGCCGGCCGAGAGGACCAGCGCGTGGGTGAACCCCGGCGGGATCTCCTCGACGTGGTGGGTGACCAGGATCAGCGCCGGCGAGTCCGGGTCCGAGGCCAGTCCGGAGAGGGTCGCGACCAGGGCCTCGCGGGCGCCGAGGTCGAGTCCGGCGGCGGGTTCGTCGAGCATGAGCAGTTCGGGGTCGGTCATGAGGGCGCGGGCGATCAGGACGCGCTTGCGCTCTCCTTCGGAGAGGGTCGCGTACCGCCGGTCGGCCATCCCCGCGATGCCGAGCCAGCGCAGCAGCGAGTGGGCGCGCTCGTCGTCGATCTCGTCGTAGTCCTCGCGCCAGCGTCCGACGCGGGCCCAGGCGGCTGTGCGGACGACGTCGACGGCCGTCTCCCCGCCGGGGATCGACTCGGCGATCGCGGTGGTGGTCAGCCCGATGCGCGGACGCAGTTCGAACACGTCGACCGCACCGAGACGCTCGCCGAGGATCTCGACCGTTCCCGAGGTCGGATGGTTGCGGGCCGCCGCTAGGTTGAGCAGGGTCGTCTTTCCGGCGCCGTTGGGGCCGAGGACGACCCACCGCTGGTCGGCGTCGACTTGCCAATCGACCTTGTCGAGAAGCTGGTTGCCGCCGCGCCGGACGGTGACGCCGGACAGGTCGAGGACGCGTTCTGACTGTGCCACGGGATCAATGAAACCACGGCGCGATCTGGGGGTTCGCCTCCGGCCGTACCGGCCGGAGGCACGACACTATACCCCGTATACTCCCGGTATTCCTCTACTCAGGGTGTTCCTGTTGAGAAAGTGAGCCCATGGCCCCAGTCATCGAGATATCGGGGCTGCGCAAGACCTATCGGAAACGCTTGCGCCAGCCCCACAACGCCTTGGACGGCCTCGACATGGAGGTGTCCACCGGCGAGGTCCACGGATTCCTGGGACCCAACGGTTCGGGAAAGACCACCACACTTCGCGCACTCCTCGGGCTCATCGGCACCGACGGCGGCACGATGCGGATCTTCGGCGAGGAGACCCCCGCGCGACTCCCCCACGTCGTCTCCCGCATCGGCGCGGTCGTGGAGTCCCCGCAGTTCTTCAAGCACTTCTCCGGACGCCTGACCCTGCAGCTGCTCGCCGAGAGCGTCGGCGTGAGCAGGCAGCGCGTCGACGAGGTCCTCGAACAGGTCGGCCTGCGCGATCAGGCGCGGCAGTCGGTCAAGGGCTACTCGCTCGGCATGCGCCAGCGCCTGGCGGTCGGGCAGGCGCTCCTGAAGCAGCCCGAGCTCCTGATCCTCGACGAGCCGGCCAACGGCCTCGACCCGGCCGGGATCCACCACATGCGGGCGCTGCTCCAGTGGCTGGCCCACGAGCAGGGCGTCACCGTCGTCGTCTCCTCGCACCTCCTCTCCGAGGTGCAGCAGCTGTGCGACACCATGACGATCGTCTCCCGAGGACGGCGCATCGTCGACGGCAAGGTCGCCGACATCATCGCCGGCCACTCCGGGGCCCAGCTGAGCGTCCGCTTCGCCGACCCGGCGCAGATCACGCCCGCCGTCGAGGCCATCGTCGCCGCCGGCGACGGCGTCTCGGTCACCGCCGAGGCCGACCGGCTCCTGGTGGCCGGCGCGCCCGACGCGGCCTGGGTCACCAAGACCCTGGCCGACGAGGAGCTCTACCTCACGGAGCTGACCACCGAGACGAAGAACCTCGAGTCGGTGTTCCTGGAGCTGACCGGCACCGCCCCGCAGGCCGGCCAGCCCGTCCAGGTCGGACAGCCGGCCCCGAACGCGGCGGCCCCTGCCGAGATCAACGTGCCCACCGGAGGCGACCAGTGAACCTGTACCAGGCCGAGCTCCACCGATTCCTCCGCCGCCGCCTGACGCTGATCTTCGGGATCTGCGCGTTCGCCGGGCTGCTGCTGTTCACCGTCTTGATGTTCGTCAACTCCAAGACCGCCCCCACCGAGGCCGACTTGGCCGCCGGCCAGGCGCAGGCCGACCAGATCAACGCCGAGTACAGCGCCTGCGTCGCCGACGAGGACTACTTCGCGGACGATCCCGAGTGGTCCTGGGTCGAGGACGACCCGATGCTCGGGGACATGTCGCATGAGGACCTGTGCGCGGAGTTCTTCTGGTCCGACGCCCGGGCCGAGGACTTCGTCTACATCTACACCTTCGAGTTCGACACCGAGGCGGTCGGGATGCTCACCGCCTTCGCGGTCGTCGCGGGACTGCTCACGATGCTGCTGGCCTCCTCGCTGATCGGCGCGGAGTGGTCGAGCGGCGGCATGGCGAACCTGCTGGTGTGGCACCCGGCCCGGATGCGCGTGTGGGGCGCGAAGCTCGCCGCGGCGTTCAGCGTCTGCGCCGCCGCGGTCGTGGCGACGCTGGTGATCGGGTTCGGGCTGCTGTACCTGACCGCGGCCCTCCGAGGCGAGGTCGGAACACTCGACGCGAACTGGTGGCAGGCAACGCTCGCGCAGTTCACGCGGGCGCTGGCGCTCTCGCTGGGCATGACGTTGCTGGGGGCGTCCCTGGCGATGCTCGGCCGCCACACCGCGATCGCCGGCGGCGTCATCGCCGGATACCTCATCATCGGCGACCTGCTGGTGCGCCTGGCGGGCTTCGCGCTCCAAGTCAAGTTCCCCGACCGGTTCTCGCTCTACACGTGGGTGGACGCCTGGCTGCAGGGCAGCACGACGCTGCACGACTGGAGCGGTCAGGTCGAGGAGACGATGACGCTGACGGCGACGGACGCCGGCCTGCTGCTGGGCTCGATCGTCGCAGTGTTCGCGGCCCTGGCGACGGTCGCGTTCGCCAGACGCGACGTCGGCTGACTCACTCGAAGAGGCCGGCGCGGACGGCGTCCAGTCCCAGGAGGATCGCTCCTCGGATCACGGGCTCGTCGGCGACCGTGCCGGCCACCACGCTCGGGTTGACCGGCGCGAGCTGGACGGTCTGGGCGGCCACGCGCCCGGCCAGGTCCAGCCCGCCGGCGTAGCCGACCGGCCCGCCGAGGACGACGACGGTCGGATCGAGCAGCACGCAGGAGGCGACGATGCCCAGGGCGATGCCTTTGGCGACCTCGTCGAGGCAGGCCGCTCCGGCTTCGCCGGCGGCGACGGCCGCGGCGACCACGTCGGCCGGCTCGGCGCCTTCGAAGCCGTGCTTGGCGCCGACCTCCAGCACGGCCGCGCCGCCGATGACGCGCTGATAGGAGCCTTGGGAGAGCCGAGTGACGACCCCGCCGGTGGGCAGTTCGCCCCCGGGGACGGGCAGGAAGCCGATCTCGCCGGCGGCGCCGGTCGCGCCGCGGTGCAGCTGGCCGCCGAGGATGACGCCCAGGCCGAGACCGCGGCCGTACCAGGCGTAGACGAAGTCGGAGGCGCCTCCGGCGGCGCCCGAGCGCTGCTCGGCGACGGTGGCGAGGTTCACGTCGTTCTCGATCGTGACCTCGGGGGGGAGCTCCTCGTTCAACGCGGTGAGCAGACCGCGGTGCCAGGCGGGCAGGTCCCAGGAGAACCCGATCTCGCCGGTGGCCGGGTCGATGACTCCCGGGGTCCCCAGGACGATGCGGGCGACCTTGCCCATCTCGACGCCGGCGGCCTCGACCGCGTCGAGGACGACCCTGCGCACCACCGCGACCGGATCGGTCGAGCCCTCCACCGTCGCCTGGGCGCGGCCGACGATCCGGCCGGTGAAGTCGGCGCAGGCGCCGTTCGCACTGGACGGTCCGATTTCGACGCCCACGATGTAGGCGAACGACGGCACCGCCGCGTACAGCGACGCGTTGGGGCCGCGGCCGCCCGACTTGGAGCCGACGACCTCGACCAGTCCCCGGCTCTGGAGCCGCTCCATCATCTGCGAGGCGGTGACCTTCGACATCGAGGTCCGCTCCGCGAGCTGCGCCCGGGTCTGCGGCCCCTCGTCGAGCAGCAGCTTGAGCGCCGCCTGGTCGTTGAGGACCCGCAGCAGCTTGGGCACCCCTGGGGTGTGGCTCTTCGGCATTCGATCAGCTCCTCCGAGCCAACATTATCCACTAGGCGGTGTTTGAGGACCCCCGGCGAGTCGGTATCCGAGTCGATTCGTTCGCTCGCAAGGCCGACAACGCGGCGAGCGGGCAAATCGGCCGGATAGCGGCCGTCAGGGGTCCTCGAACACCGCCTAGGCGTGCACGTCGCGCTCACGCCAGGTGCGCGCGCGGGGATCGGACTCAATCCGATTCGGTCTCGACCAGACCGCGGATCTGGCGCAGCGCGACCGACAGCACCGCGAGCTTCTCGCTCGAGTGCCCGGCCTCCTCGACGGCGGCGTGGATGCGCTCGACCTCGTCGTGGTTGCGCTCGTACCAGGCCTCGACCGCCTCCTGGGGGCTCAGGCCCGGCTTGGCTTGGACGGCGCTGGTCGTCAGCGCCGCCATCGCGCTGTACATGTCGTAGCGGAGCGCCGAGCGGGCCAGCGTCTGCCAGCGGTTGCGCCTCGGCAGCGCCGAGATCTGGTTGAGGACCTCGTCGGTGTGGAGCCTGGCGGCGATGCCGTAGTAGACCTGCGCGGTCTCGAACGGGTTCGTGCCCATCAGGCGCGAGCACTCGACGACGTCGACCAGGCCGAACCCGAAGATCGGCGCCGAGGCGTCGACCGCGAGACCGGCGGGCATGCCCTTCTCGGCCAGCTCGGTGCAGAACCGTTCGAAGCCGACCGCCTCGGAGTCGACGAGCAGTTCGGGCAGCTTCGGCTGGAGCACGGCCAGTCCGGGCCGGAGCCGCGCGATCTCGCCGGCGACGTCGAGCGGGCCGCGGCGGTGCTGGAGGATCCAGCGCACGCCCCGGTCGAGCAGCCGGCGGATGACCAGCAGCGCCGAGATCTGCGCGGCTTGCGGGACCCGGTTGTCGAGCTCCTCGATGCGCCGCCACAGCTCCGGCAGGCCGAAGGCGTCGCGGATGACCACATAGGCGCGCACGACGTCGACGACGTCGGCGTTGGTCTCGTCGGAGATGCGGAACAGGAAGCTGGTGCCGCCGCGGTTGACCGCCTCGCCGACCACCGCGGTCGTGACGATCTCGCGGCGCAGCGGGTGCGCGGCCATCAGATCGGCGTAGTCGCGGCGCAGCGGTTCGGGGAAGTACTCGCGCAGGATCGGCTCGGTCCACCGCTCGTCGGGCAGTTCCGAGTCGAGGACGGCGCGCTTGGCCCAGATCTTGACGTAGGACAGCAGCACCGACAGCTCGGGGCCGGTCAGTCCCTGTCCGGCGGAGCTGCGCTCCTTGAGCTGCTTGTCGCCGGGCAGTCCCTCGATCTCGCGGTCGAGTCCGACGTGCTGCTCGAGGTATTTCATGAGGCGCACGTGGACCGGCAGGAGCCGCACGTTGAGGTGCGCGGCGCTGGCCAGGGCGATGTTCTGGCCGTAGTTGTCGGCCAGGACCATGTCGGCGACGGTGTCGGCCATGTCCATGAACAGCTTGTCGCGGCGCTCGGGGTCGATCCGTCCGGCGAGCGCCGCCGAGCGCAGCAGGATCTTGATGTTGACTTCGTGGTCGGAGGTGTCGACGCCGGCGGAGTTGTCGATGAAGTCGGTGTTGATCCGCCCGCCCGATCCGTCGGGCCCGCCGGTGTGGGCGTACTCGATGCGGCCCAGCTGCGTGAAGCCGAGGTTGCCGCCCTCGCCGACGACCTTGCAGCGGAGGTCGGATCCGTCGACGCGGACGGCGTCGTTGGCCTTGTCGCCGGCGGCGGCCTGCGGTTCCGAGCCGGCCTTCACATAGGTGCCGATGCCGCCGTTCCACAGCAGGTCGACGGGAGCTTTGAGGATGGCGCGGATCAGCTCGGGCGGGGTCATGTCCTTGACGTCGTCGTCGAGGCCGAGCGCGGCGCGGACCTCGGGCGAGACCGGGACGGACTTGACCGAGCGTTCCCACACGCCGCCGCCTTCGGAGATGAGCGCCGGATCGTAGTCGGCCCAGGTGGAGCGGGGCAGTTCGAAAAGGCGGCGCCGCTCGGCGAAGGAGACCGCGGCGTCCGGGTTCGGGTCGATGAAGATGTGCAGGTGGTTGAACGCGGCCACGAGGCGGATGTGCTCGGACAGGAGCATCCCGTTGCCGAACACGTCGCCGGACATGTCGCCGATGCCGACGACGGTGAAGTCCTGCGTCTGGGTGTTCACGTCCATGGCTCTGAAGTGCCGCTTCACCGACTCCCAGGCGCCGCGGGCGGTGATGCCCATCTTCTTGTGGTCGTAGCCGACCGAGCCGCCGGAGGCGAAGGCGTCGCCGAGCCAGAAGCCGTAGGAGGCGGCGACCTCGTTGGCGATGTCGGAGAACGTCGCGGTGCCCTTGTCGGCGGCGACGACGAGGTACGGGTCGTCGCCGTCGTGGCGGACGACGCCGGGCGGCGGCACGACGGCGTTGTCGACGTCGCGGTTGTCGGTGATGTCCAGCAGCGCGGAGATGAACTCGCGGTACCGCTTCACGCCTTCGGCCTGGAACGCGGCCCGGTCGGGGAAACCGGTGCGCTTGAGCACGAATCCGCCCTTCGCGCCTACCGGCGAGATGACGGTGTTCTTGACCTCCTGGGCTTTGACCAGTCCGAGGATCTCGGTGCGGAAGTCCTCGCGCCGGTCCGACCAGCGCAGGCCGCCGCGCGCGACCTTTCCGTATCGCATGTGGACGCCCTCGAAGTGCGGGGAGTAGACGAACACCTCGAACATCGGGCGCGGCCGCGGCAGGAAGTCGATCTCGCGGGCGTTGAACTTGAACGAGACGTACTCCTTGGGTCGTCCCGAGGCGGCCTTCTGGAAGTACGAGGTCCGCAGCGTCGCGCGGATGAGCGTCAGGAAGGCCCGCAGGATCCGGTCGGCGTCCAGGCTCGGGACCGCGTCGAGCTGCTCGGCCAGCGACCGGTCGATCCGGTCGACGGCGGTGTCGCGGTCGTCGCCGACGCGCGGGTCGAAGCGGGCCTCGAACAGCTTCACCAGCGAGGAGGCGATCTCCGGGTGGGCGACGAGCGTGCTGGCGATGAAGTCCTGGGAGAACACGAAGCCGCACTGGCGCATGTACTTCGACAGGGCCCGCAGGATGACGACCTGCCGCCAGGTGAGGCCCGCGGTGATGACCAGCTCGTTGAACTGGTCGGACTGGGCCTCGCCGGTCCAGGCGGCGCGGAAGGCGTTCTCGAAGCGGACCCGCAGCTTCGGCACCAACTGGGCGGCCTCTCCGGGCAGGACGAGTTTGAAGTCGTGCAGGTAGACGATGCCGTCGGCGCGGCTGATGTGGTACGGCCGCTCCTCCCCCACGGTGACGCCGAGGTGCTTGAGCACCGGCAGCGCCTCCGAGAGGCCCACCGGCTCCTCGAACGAGTAGATCTTGAAGTGGACGTCGGCGTCGTCGCCGCCGCGGCGGAACAGCTGCAGTTCCATGTCGCCGCTCTCGCGGAGCATCTCGAGCTTGGCGATGTCCTTGGCGGCGTCGATCGGCGAGTGCTCGGCCTTGTAGGCGGCCGGGTAGGCGTCGACATAGGCCCGGTACAGGGCCCGGGCCTGCCCCTCGCCGACGTGGTGGTCGAGCTGCAGCGACAGGTCGGCGTCCCACGACCGCGTGGCCTCGGCCAGTTCGGCCTGGACGGCGTCGACGTCGACCGGCTCGGTCTCGGCGTACGGGTCGATGCGGATGACGAAATGCAGCCTGGCCAGGACCGACTCGGTGACCCGGGTGTCGTAGTCGACGCCGATGCCGCCGAGTCGGCGGTAGAGGATCTCCTGGATCTTGATGCGGTTGTCGGTGTTGAACCGGTCGCGCGGCAAATACACCAGGCACGAGTAGAAGCGCCCGTAGACGTCGCGGCGCAGGAACAGCCGCAGGCGCCGCCGGCCGGCGAGCCGGAGCACGCCCATGGCGGTGTGGAAGAGGTCGTCGGTACGGGCCTGGAACAGCTCGTCGCGCGGGTAGGTCTCCAGGGCCGTGACCAGGTCCTTGCCGGAGTGCGAGGACGGGGTCACCCCGGATCGCTCCAGGACCTCCTCGACCTTGCGCCGCACCACCGGCAGCTCGGTCACCGACGACAGGTACGCCGCGGAGGTGAACAGGCCCAGGAACCGCAGCTCGCCGTCCGGTTCGCCGTCGGCGTCGAAGGTCTTGACGCCGATGTAGTCCATGAAGGAGGTCCGGTGGACCGTCGAGCGGGCGTTCGACTTGGTGATCACCAGCAGCCGCTTGGTGCCGATCTGGCCGCGCGCGTCGGCGTTGAACGTCGAGAGCAGCCGGGGGGCGACCGGGGCCTTGGCCAGCAGGCCCAGACCGGTCTCCTCCAGCGGCACCAGCGCGGCGTCGGCGCCTTCGCCGGAGAGCTTGTACTGCCGGAATCCGAGGAAGGTGAACTTGTCGTCGGCCAGCCAGCGCAGCAGTTCCACGGTGTCGCTGACGTCCTTGTCCGGCACCGGCGGCGCCGGGTTCCGCTCGAGGTCGTCGGCGATCTGGAGGGCCTTGGCGCGCATCGGCTTCCAGTCCGAGACGCAGGCCCGGACGTCGTCGAGGACCGCGATGATCTCCGACTCGAGCAGCGAGAGGAACTCCGGGTCGGCCACGCGCTGCAGTTCGATGTGCATCCAGGACTCGTGGCGGCCGCCCTCTGCCGGGGCCCGGAGCAGCCGGCCCTCCCCGTCGCGCTCGACCGGCACGATCGGGTGCACGAACACGTTGATGTCGATGCCGTGGCCTGTGAACAGGCCCATCAGCGAGTCGACCAGGAACGGCGAGTCGTCGCAGACGACGTCCACGCGGGTGTTCGCGGCGGCGTCGGGGCCGTCGCGGTCCTCGGGGCAGTCGACTTCGAGGCGGACCTCGCCGGGGCGGCGGGTCTCGGCGAGACGGCGGTGGCGGGCGGTGGTCTCGAACAGCTCGGCGGCGCTGCGGCCGACGATGTCGTCGTCGGCGACCAGGCCCCAGTAGAGCTCTACCAGTCCGGCCAGTGAGGTGTCCGAGCCGGCGAGGCCGGCCGCTTCGTTCAGGAGTTCCCCCCGATCGGGGAGGGTTTCGCGGAACTCTTCGTCACCGATGAACGCCAACACGTCTTGTCTCCAGCTCGAATCGACTCGGCCCACCACGTTGTGAGCCGCCTCCACCGTAGATCCTACGGTCCCCATGCGTCTCCGGGGTTACACGAACGTGCCGGAGCCGACTAGAGTGATCGAGGAACCCGTCCCCCGAACCCTAAGGTGGCATCCATGCTCGCGGTCCTGCTGATCGTGCTGCTCGCCGTCGTCGCGTTCGTCGCCTGGCGGATGTGGAAGCGAGGCAGGGACACGCGCGAGGAGAACGTCGCACCCCCCGTTCCGACCGACCCGTTCGCGGACGCCGACGCCGACGTGCTGCGAGGCGACCCCAGGCGCGTCAAGGCCGGCGACCTCGTCGAGGCCTACGGCAAGACCCTCGCGGTGCGCGGATCGCTCCGGCTGAACGAGGGCGGCTACTCGTGGGCCGAGCACTTCCTGGACACCGGAACGGGCGTCAAGCGCTGGTTGTCGGTCGAGGCCGACCCCGACCTCGAGCTGGTGCTGTGGGAGGAGGTCACCGGCTCCGACCTGCAGCCGGGACCCAAGGAACTGAGCCTCGAAGGGGTGTCCTACCGCTCCGACGAGCGGGGCACCGCCCGCTACACCAGCGAGGCGACCACGGGTCTGGACCCGACCGGCACGGTCCGCTACCACGACTACGAGGGCCCCGACGGCCAGAAGCTCTCCTTCGAGGCCTTCGGCGACGGCGGCAAATGGGAGTTGGCGAAGGGACTCACCTTGGACCGCAACCAGATCACCATCTACCACCAGAACGAATCTTGATCACTTCACTAGAGGTGCCGTACGTCGACGTCTCGGCGGAGTCGCTGACGTTCAGGCCCGACGCCCCCTCCATGCCCGTCCTCGACCAGATGGACCGCGACGCCGGTCCGCTGCGGCTGTCGCTGCGCCTGCTCGGCGCGAGCCACCAAGCCGTGGTCGCCACCCCCGACGGCCTCATCGCCGAGACCCTCGCCTACCGCGACGACCTCGCCCCAGACCTGCCGGAGGCGTTCAGCCGGCGGGTCGGCACCTGGCGGCACCGCTACCGGTGCCGCGTCGACCGCCTGGCCGTCCCCGAACTGCGGGCGCGGGTCCGCGCCCTGCGCGAGCGCGGCGACGAGGAAGACCTGCTCATCGGCGTCTTCGGCGACGACGCCGACGCGGTCACGGCGCTGGAGATCAGCGGCGCCGCCCCGCTGCAGTGGCGGACCGTCCACACCTACCCCCAGCACGGCGAGATCGTCACCACGACCTCCGCCGTGGAGCCCATAGGCTGAACGAGCCCCGAAGGACGACCCTGATGTACAACCAGCACCAGACGCGGCAGCCCGGCGGACGACCCGGGAACGGCATGAACTGGAAGCACTGGCTGGCGATCGGCATAGTGGCGGTGCTGTGCTGCGGCGGCCTGGTGGCGGCGAACTCGAACTTCAGCAATCCCACCGGGACGATCCAGAGCAACTACCAGCGGGCCTCGAACCTCGACGAGGGCAACGGCCGGGCCTACACCTCGGCGTCGCCGCCGAGCATCGTGGCCGACCGGATCGAGGACGAGGCCGAGCCGGTCGACGAACGCAGCTCGGGCGGATCGTACTACCTCCAGTACACCAAGCACATCGTCGAAGTCTCGCCTTACCGCGGCGGCTCCAAGATCCTCTTGGACGGCTACAGGGACGGCTACCAGCGCCACTCCTCGATCTTCATCCTCTGGGGATGGTCCTCCTCCCCTCCGTCGCCGTTCCGGGGCGGAGGTCCCGGCAGCGGCAAGTGACAGCCCGACCAGCCCGATTCGCCGGCCCAATATGAAAGGCACCCTCCATGTTCGAAGACTTCGGCAGCGCCGTGTCCGGTGCGATTCTCTACAGCGCCGTCGGCATCGTGCTGATGGTTCTCGGCTTCTTCCTCGTCGAGCTCCTGACGCCCGGCAGACTCGGCAAGCTCATCTGGACCGATCGCAACCGGAACGCCGCCCTGCTGCTGGCCTCCAACAGCCTCGGCGTCGGCCTCATCGTCGTCGGCGCGATCTGGGCCTCCGAAGGCCGGCTCCTCGAAGGCGTCGTCTCGACGCTCGTGTTCGGCGTGATCGGCCTGGCGGCGATGGCCGTCTCCTTCATGGTCCTCGACTTCCTCACCCCCGGAAGGCTCGGCAAGATCGTCGCCTCCGAGGACTTCCAACCTGCCGTCTGGGTCAACTCGGCGATGCACCTCGCGATCGGCGGCGTCATCGCCATGGCCCTGTCGTAGGCGGCTCGACCGGCGTCCCTCCGAGACCGATTCGTACTCGCGTTTGCACCGCCTCATTACGCTGAACCGGCCCCAGAACCCCTCGGAGAACAAGGAGATCCCCCCTTGAACGTCCGTGAGACGCTCGGCGGCGCCGCGAAGCCCATGCGGCGATTCGCCTCGATGACCGTCCTGCTCTGTCTGAGCGGCGTGCTCGCGTCCTGCGCCAGCTACATCGATCCGTCCGACACGATCCGCGACAAGTTCGAACGCGCCTCCGACCTCGACGTCGGCGACGGCTGGGCCTACACCTCGAACTCGCCTCCGAGCGTCGTGGCCGACGACATCTCGGACGCCGCCGAACCGCTCGACGAACGCAGGCACGGCGACGACCACTACCTGCAGTACAGCGACGACATCGTGGCGATCTTCCCGTACCGGGGCGGCTCGAAGATCCTCCTCGACGACTACGAGGACGGGTACCGCCGCCACTCCGCCATCGTTCGGACCTGGGGGTGGTCGGCGTCGCCGCCGTCCTCGTTCCGAGGCGGCGGCCCCGGTTCCGGCAAGTAGAATCCCCCAGACCGACCCGAAAGGCAGCCCCCCATGTTCGAAGACTTCGGCAGCGCCGTGGCAGGCGCCCTCGCGTACAGCGCCGTCGGCATCGTGCTGATGGTTCTCGGCTTCTTCCTCGTCGAGCTCCTGACGCCCGGCAGACTCGGCAAGCTCATCTGGACCGATCGCAACCGGAACGCCGCCCTGCTGCTGGCCTCCAACAGCCTCGGCGTCGGCCTCATCGTCGTCGGCGCGATCTGGGCCTCCGAAGGCCGGCTCCTCGAAGGCGTCGTCTCCACCCTCGTGTACGGGGTGATCGGCCTGGCGGCGATGGCCGTCTCCTTCATGGTCCTCGACTTCCTCACCCCCGGAAGGCTCGGCGAGATCGTCGCCTCCGAGGACTTCCAACCTGCCGTCTGGGTCAACTCGGCGATGCACCTCGCGATCGGCGGCGTCATCGCCATGGCCCTGTCATGACGGTTCCGAAGTGACCTCCCAGGCCGCCCTCGAACCGACGCGGCCCGCGTCTCGGCGGGTCCGGACGGCCCGGGCCGGGCTGCTGGCGACGGTCTTCGTGGTGGCCGCGTGCGGCCTGGTGTACGAGCTCGCGCTCATCACCCTCGGCGCCTACCTCGTCGGGAACACCGCGACCCAGGCGTCGATCGTGCTGAGCGTCATGGTCTTCGCGATGGGCCTGGGCGCCCTGGCGGCGAAACCGCTGCAGCGGCGCCCGGCCCTGTCGTTCGCGGTCATCGAACTCGCGCTGGCGCTGCTCGGGGGCTTCAGCGTCCTGCTGCTCTACGCGGCGTTCGCGTGGACTCCGTTGTACAACCTCCCGCTGGTGGCCGTCGCCGCCGCGATCGGACTGCTGGTGGGCGCCGAGATCCCACTGTTGATGGAACTGCTGCAGCGCATCCGCGAGCAGGCGGCCGGTTCGGCCGTGGCGGACCTGAACGCCGCCGACTACCTCGGCGGCCTCCTCGGCGGGCTCGCGTTCCCGTTCCTGCTGCTGCCGGTGTTCGGGCAGATCCGGGGGGCGCTCCTGGTGGGCGCGGTGAACGCCGTCGCCGGCGTGGTGCTGGTGCTCGTGGTCTTCCGGGGGGACCTGACCAGGATGCACCGGATCCTGGTGGCCCTCTCGGCCGGGGCGATCGCCGTCCTCCTGGGGGCGGGTTTCGTGTACACCGACCGGTTCGAGGTGATGGCCCGCCAGGCGCTCTACTCGTCTCCGATCGTCTACAGCGAGGACACCCGCTACCAGCAGATCGTCATGACCGAATCGATGTCGCCGTTCGGGGAGACCGATTTCAGGCTGTACCTCAACGGCGACCTACAATTCTCCTCTGTAGACGAATACCGCTACCACGAGGCGCTGGTCCATCCGGTGATGAACGGACCGAGGAAGGACGTCCTGGTGCTGGGCGGCGGCGACGCGCTCGGGCTGCGCGAGATCCTGCGGTACGACGACGTCGGTTCGGTGACTCTCGTGGACCTGGACCCGGCGGTGACCGAGCTGGCGCGCGAATTCGACGACCTGGTGGAGCTCAACGGCGACGCCTTGGGCGACCCGAGGGTGCGGGTGGTGAACGAGGACGCCTTCACCTGGCTGCGGGAGCGGGCGGCGCGGTACGACGTGATCGTGGTGGACATGCCCGACCCCGACGCCACCGAGACGGCCAAGCTGTACTCGGTCGAGTTCTACTCGATGGCGACCGACCGCCTGAACGCCACCGGACGGATGGTCGTCCAGGGCGGCTCCCCGTACTTCGCGCCGAAGACGTACTGGACGGTGGCGGCGACACTGGAGGAGGCAGGTTACGAGCCGACGCCGTACCAGGTGTCGGTGCCGTCGTTCGGCGACTGGGGGTTCCACGCCGTCGCGGCCGACGGGACGGCCCCGGACCTGTCGCTGGACGACTCCGTCGGGCCGTTCCGGTCCCTGACGCCGGAACTGCTGCAGGCGGCCCAGGTCTTCGCGCCGGATCGGGCCAGAATGGACATGGAGCCGTCGACGCTGATGCATCCGGTCATCCTCGACCACGTGCGGAGCGAGTGGCGCCATTACTGATCGGACGGTCGATTCGAACGATGGACCGATGACCACCTCACCCGAGGCCCACGAACCATAGGAGCGTTCATGAACCCCGCCCGACCCTCGCAGCCGGCCGGCATCATCAAGGTCCGCTACAAGCCCTACGTCGGCGTGCTGTACATCGCCGCCGCCGCGCTCATGACCGGGAGCGGGCTGCTCGCCCTGGTCCAGAACACGTTCTCGCCCGTCTGGCTGATCGTCGGCCCGTTCCTGCTGGTGGCGGGCATCCTCTCGCTGTTCAATCCCTTTCTGACCTTCGATGTCACCCAGGGCAACCTGTACATGCACGGCCCCCTCGGCAACAAGGTCCGCACCTACGGCGCGGCGAAGGGCGAGCGGCTCTACTTCGACGGCGGCGAGGTCATGCGCGTGCGCCAGGACGGCTCGCAGAAGAGGATCGGCACCGGATCGGGCAGGGCCGAGGAGGTGCAGCACCTCAAGCAGACGCTGTGGTCGCTGCAGAACCGGGCCCGCTGATCAGTCTTCTGAAGGCTTGACGAGTTTCGCGCCGCGACGGCGCATCTCGTCGCGCAGGGAGTCCTGGACGTAGGTCGTCGCCTCCCGGTACGAGGGCTCGTCCCAGCGCCGGACGGCCTCCTGCTCGTCGACCTCTTCGACGCGCTCCTGGATCCACCAGATGTTGCCCCACGGGTCGGCGACCCTCGCGACCTTGTCGCCCCAGGCCAGCAGCGTCGGCTCGGTGACCGGCTCGCATCCGGCCTCGAGCATGTCGTCCATGGTGGCCTGGCAGTCCTCGACGTAGAGCCGCAGATACGCGGGTGTGACCGGCCAGTCCTCCTCGGAGTCGAAGACCATCACGACCGCGTCGCCGATCCGCGCCTCGGCGTGCGCGACCGTCCCGTCCTCGTTGTTCACCCGCCCGGTCTCCTCTGCGCCGAGCGTGCCGGTGATGAAATCGAGGAAGTCGGCCGCGCCGCGAACGATGATCCACGGGGTGACGGTCGTGTAGCCCTCGGGGAGGATCGGGATTCGCTCTTCCATCGGTCGCTTCCTGTCCGAGTCGTTCCGGCTGGACACTACGACTTCCCGGTCCGGCCCGGCGGCAAACGCGTCCTCCGGTCGGGCCCCGCGGGAGCCCGATCGGAGCGGCGACTCAGCCCTTAGGCGGCCGGAATCTCGTCGACCACGCCGCCGTCCTTGCGGCATTCGACTCCTTCGGTCTGGGCGACGAGGCCTTCGGCGGTGAACCGCTTCCTGGCCGCGCTCCGGCTCTTCCGGCGGCCAGCGCCGTGGGAGGCCGGCTCGAACGCCGCCTCGTCGCCGAGGCCGCGCACGATGAAGCTCGAGGCGCCCATCGAGCCGGGACTCAATGCGACGATGGCGGTTTAGCAAAGGTGAGCAGTAGGCCTACTGCAGCGCTTCTACGAGCATGTCGGCGAGGGAGCGGGCGTATTCGCCGTCGGGGTCGTAGTCGGGGTCGAAGACCGTCAGGTCCATGCCGGCGCAGCGTTCGTCGGCGGCGCAGGTGGCGATGATCTGGCCGAGTTCGCCGATCGAGATGCCCCCGGGGGCCGGGCCGTCCACGGCGGGCATGACCGACGGGTCGAGCACGTCGGCGTCCACGTGCAGCCAGAACGTGGCCACGTCGCCGACCGCCTCGAGCGACCACTCGGCTGAGCGGCCGACGCCGCCGGCGCGCAGGCCCGGCACCGTCTTCACCGACACGCCGGTGGCCTCGAGCTCGACCCGGTGCGGGTCGTCGGCGCGCAGGCCGAGGACCACCAGGTGGTCGGTATCCACATACGGACGCAGGCCGCCGATGTCGGTGAGGTCCGGCTGGCCTCTTCCGGTGGCCAGCGCGAGTTCCTCCGCCGCGGCCGCGCCGACGTACTTGGAGTTGCCGGGGTGGCGGAAGTCCGAGTGCGCGTCGACGAAGACGAGTCCTCGGCTGTTGCCGTCGCGTTCGCTGCGGCGCCGGGCGGCCAGGACCGGGCCGAGGAGGACCGAGCAGTCGCCGCCGAGGACGAGCGGGAACCGCCGCTCGCGCCACAGGCGTTCGATGCGGTCGGCGAGCTGCCTGGTGTAGTCGGCGATCGCCTTGGCCTGTCCGACGCCGTCGCCGGGCCGCCACCCGGAGGCGTCGAACCGGGGCGGGGTGAGGCAGCCGGCGTCGATGGCGTTGAGGCGCTGGACGATGCGGTGGTCGCGCAGTGCTCCGGGGGCTTTGGCGCAGCCGGGGACGGTGTGGGGCGTCGGAGGGCGCAGTCCGAGGTTGGACGGCGCGTCGAGGACGGCGACGCGTTTGGATCTGGTCACCACCGACGCTCACCTCCCGGGCACGGCGGTGCCGTCGAGCCGTTCGTCGGCGCGGCACCGCCAGGCCAGCTAATCACAACCGGCGCTTCGGCACCAGGAGCGGCGTGGTATATGTCACTTGCCTTGTGAAAGGTGCCCTAGAAGAGGACGGCGCTGAGCTTGCGGCGCGCTTTGGAGACGTCCGGATCGTCCGGTCCGGCGATGGAGAAGAGCTCGACGAGGCGTTTGCGAACGCGTTCGCGCTCGTCTCCGCTGAGTCGGGCGATCTGCTGGATCAGGCGTTCGTATGCGGCCTGGGCCTGGCCGGAGAGCATCTGGAGGTCGGAGGCGGCCAGCGCGGCGTCGACGTTGGCGGGGTCCGCGTCGGCGATGCGGATCGCGTCCTCGGGCAGGGCCCCGGCGCGGCGGAGGAGGCGCACCTGGGCGAGCCCGGCCTCGGCCTCCCCGGAGCCGGGGTTGTTCTTGAGGTACTTGTCGTAGGCGGTCTCGGCGGCGTCGAGGTTGCCGTTGACCAGGTGGTCCTCGGCGGCGGCCAGTTCGGGGTCCACCTGCTCGGGCACGTCGACGCCGGCGGACTTGGCGAGCCCGGCGATCCACTGGCGCAGTCCCTGCTCGGTCTGGTGGCCTTGGACGAGGTCGACCGGGCGTCCGCCGGCGAAGGCGACCATGGCGGGGATCGACTGGAGCTGGAGGGCGGCGGCGAGCTGCTGGTTGGACTGGACGTCCGCTCTGGCGAGAGTCCAGGCGCCGGCGTCGGCCTGGGCCAGTTGCTGGAGCAGGTCGCGCTGCTGGACGCTCTCGGGCGACTGTTCGGCCCAGAACACGACGACGACGAGCGTGTTCAGGGACCGTTCGAGGACTTCGCTCTGGATGGTCGCGTCCGTGATGTCCACGGCGACGAGACCGCCGGCGGCCGGGCCCGCGGGTGTACCGCCGACGGCGCCCGCGGGGGCCTGCTGCTGGGCGGGCCGGGCCGGGGCGGACTGCTGCTGCTGCCGCTGGGCGAGGGCGCTCAGGTCGACGGCGCTGCCGGAGAATCGTGACGGTACGTTGTCGCTCATGCTCGCAATTCTTCCATTCCGGTTGGTCACCTGCTACTCGGGCTGAAGACCGTGTGGCGCCGGTCAGGGCCGGGTCCGCGCGGTGGCGGCGGCCTCGTCGCGGCCTTTGACGGCGAGCGTGTCGGCCCGCTCGTTGCCGGGGTCGCCGGCGTGTCCGCGGACCCAGTGCCAGTCGACGTGGTGCCGTTCGGCGGCTTCGTCGAGGCGGCGCCACAGGTCGGCGTTCTTGACCGGCTGCTTCTGGGAGTTCAGCCAGCCGTTGCGCTTCCAGTTGGTCATCCAGGCGGTGATGCCGTTGCGGACGTATGAGGAGTCGGTGTAGATGTGGACTCTCATGGGGCGTTTGAGGGTCTCGAGGGCCTGGATGGCGGCCATGAGCTCCATGCGGTTGTTGGTGGTGACCGCTTCGGAGCCGTAGAGCTCCCTCTCGTGCTCGCCCCATTTGAAGTACACGCCCCAGCCTCCGGGTCCGGGGTTGCCTGCGCAGGCGCCGTCGGTGTAGATGACGGCGGTGTCTTCGTAATCGTCCGTTTTCGGCATGATGGCAAGCCTATCCCGCGAGGGCTCGGACGGCTTCGATGCCCAGGATCAGGCCGAGGACGATGAAGATCGCGGCCGCGCCCCAGCGGAGGTACTTCTCGGCGATCTTCGTGGAGACCCAGGCGCCGGCGAAGACGGCGAGGAGGTCGGCGGCGACCATGCCGGCGGTGGCGCCGAGCCAGACGCCCCAGGGGTTGTACTGGCTGCCGAGTCCGATGGCGAACAGCATGGTCTTGTCGCCGAATTCGGCGAGGACGATCGCGCCGATGACGGTGAGCACTCCGGATTTGCGCTCTTTTATCCGGTGGGCTCCGTCGTCGTCTTCGCCGCGCAGGCTCCAGAGTCCGAAGCCGATGAACAGGACGGCGGCGCCGAGGGTGATCCAGTCGGTAGGCAGCAGGCTGCCGGCGGTGGCGCCGATGCCGACGGAGACGCCGAACAGCAGCGCGGTGGCGATGACCAGGCCGGTGACGACGCTGCTGAGCTTGTATCGGGCGGCGAACGACAGGGCCATGAGCTGGCTCTTGTCGCCCATTTCACCGACGAAGACGACGCCGAAGCTGAGCGCCGCGGCGGCTAGGAAGGCTTCCATCGGAGCTCATCCTCCAGTCAGGGCGCCGAGCGGGTGGCACCGGCCGGTTCGGGAAGTGACGCGCGTTGCCGCCCGGGTAGGAGTTGCCGCATGATCGCCGGGCCGGCCGCGGCGATGAAGACGGCCAGGGCGGCAGGGACCAGGAGGCCGACGGTGAGGTCGGTGGCTTCGGCGATGTAGCCGATCGCGGCCGGTCCGAGGAGGAGTCCGGTGGAGCCGGACATGGAGATGAGGGCGAGGTGGGAGGGCGATCCTCCGGCTTCGCCCATGGCGCTGAAGAGGACGGGGACGAGGACGGCGATGCCGGAGCCGGCGAGCAGCCAGCCGGCCCACGCGAGGGGGAGGCCGCCGGCCGCGCCCGACACGAGGACGAGGGCGTAGCCGGCGGTGGCGGCGGCGCCGGACCACAGCAGGGCGCGGCCGGGGCCGAGTCGGGAGCGGATCGGGTCGCCGGCGAGGCGGAAGGCGGTCATGGCGCAGGCGAAGACGGTGTAGGACAGGGGCGCGAGCGCGGGGTCGGCGTCGAGGACACGGGCGGCGTGGAGGCCCGCCCAGTCGATCGCGCCGGACTCGATGAGGTGGCTGCCGAGGCCGAGCACGAACATGGCGGCCAGCAGCACCGGGCCGATGCGGACGGTTCTCGCCGGAGCGCCGTCGCCACCGGCCGGGCGGCCCGGCGGCGGCAGCAGCGGCCTGGTGAAGACGGCGAACAGGGCCGTGCAGGCGATCGCGGTGGCCACGAGCATGGACTGGCTGCCGAGCCCGGCGGTGAGGCCGAGGGAGGTGAGGGCCCCGGCGGCGGCGCCGCCGAGGCTCCAGAAGCCGTGGAAGGATGAGACGATGGGGCGCCGGTAGTGGCGTTCGAGTTCGACCGAGTGGGCGTTGAGGCCGACTTCGACGAAGCCGACTCCGACGCCGTAGACGACGGCGGCGAGCAGGAGCGTCTCGTAGCTCGGGGCGAGGGCGGGGGCGATGAGGACCAGCTGGGTGAGCGGGCCGGTGAGCTCGAGCATTCGTCTGGTGGTGATCCGGTCGGCCAGTTTCCCGGCGGCGAACATGGTGGCGACGGCGACGAGCTGGATGAGCAGCAGTGCGGTGCCGAGACGGGCCTCGCCGAGGTCGAGGCGCGCGTCGACCGAGGGCAGGGCCGCGGCCCAGGCGCCCATGACGAACCCGGAGGTCGCGAAGGCGCCGAAGACGCCGATTCGGGCTCGTCGCAGGGTGGTGGTGTCGGGGTGCATGTCCGTCCTCGCATCACATTTTTTGTTCTCGGCGAGAACATAACATGGGGACTGACATAATGCCAGCCATGCCGACGATGACGAGCGCCGACCTCCGCGTCCACAACCAGGTGCGGCTGCTCCGCGAGGTCCATGACGCCGCCGAGCCGCTCACCCGGGCCTCGGCGGCACGCAGACTCGCCATCGGGCGCAACACCGCGGCCTCCATGGTCGGCGAGCTCGAGGCCGCCGGCCTGCTCCACGAAGTCCCCGCCGAGGCGGGCGGACGCGGCCGCCCCACCACCCTCCTGCTCCCCCACCCCGACGGCCCCGTGGCACTGGCCGCCGACATCCGCGAGGACTCCTGGACGCTGGCCCGCATCGAACTCGGCGGCGCGCTGTCGGTCCTGGAGACCGGCGACCACGACCGCACCCCGGCCGTCTTCGCACAGATCCGCGAGGCCGTGGCCGCCCACGCGGACGAGCGGCTCGCCGCGCTCGGCATCGCCATCGCCGGACCGATCCGAGACGGCCACCGCCTCCACATCTCCCACCTGGGCTGGGACGAAGTCGACCTGGAAGACCACATCGGACCCGCCTGGCCGACGACCGTGGTCGCCAACGACGCCAGACTGGCCGGCCTCGCCGAGGCCCGGCGAGGCGTCCTGCGCGAGGTCGGCACGGCCCTGCACTTCCACATCGACTTCGACATCGGCGGCACCCTCGTCCTCGGCGGCGACTCCCAGCGCGGCGCCCACAACATCGCCGGCGAGTTCGGGCACATGCCGCTGACCGGGTCACCGCTGCGGTGCATGTGCGGCGTCCGCGGATGCTGGAGCCTCGATGTGGGAGCGAACGCGCTCATGCGGCACTTCGGGAAGGAGCCCGGCTTCGGGGCCGGGCGCGGCTTCGGACGCGAGGTGCTCCGCCGCGCCGCGGCCGGCGAGACCGAGGCGGCCAAGGCCGTCGACGCGAACGCCGCGGCCCTCGGCACCGGCCTCGGGGCGCTGGCGAACGCGCTCGACCCGGAGGCCGTCAGCCTCTCCGGGCTCGGCGTCGACCTGATCCGGCTGCGACGCGGCCTGATCGAGGAGCGGTGCGAGGCCGCGCTCATGGAGTTCCGGCGCGCCGATCCCCCGCGCATCGTCGAAGGGACCGTCGGCGAGATCGGACCGCTCAGGGGCGCGGCCGAGGTCGCCTTCGACGCGGTCCTGACCGCCGAATGGCTCGGCGAACGACTTTGAGGCGCAGATGCAAGGGGCGGGCGCGTTTCGCCCGCCCCCTCAATGAGTCGCGCGCTAGACGCCGCCCTCCAGGTGGTAGTAGACCTGGTTCCAGCGCAGCTGCTGCTTGAAGTCGCGGGCGGTGGTGCCCTCGCCGATGGTCACCAGCTCGATGCCGGCGATCTCGGCGAAGTCCTCCATCACCTCGCGGCCGAAGGCCATCGTGTACGAGGTGTGGTGCGGTCCGCCCGCGGTCAGCCAGGACTCGGCCGAGGTCGCCAGGTCCGGCTTCGGTTCCCACACCGCGCGCGCCACCGGCAGCTTCGGCAGGTCCTCCTCCGGCTCCACCGTCTCGACCTCGTTGGCCACCAGGCGCAGCCGCGTGCCCAGGTCCATCAGACCCACCGCCAGCGCCGGTCCGGGCGGGGCGGTGAACACCAGGCGCACCGGGTCCTCGCGGTCGCCGATGCCGAGCGGGTGGATCTCGCAGCGCGGCTTCGCCGCGGCGATCGAGGGGCACACCTCGAGCATGTGCGCCCCGAGGATCTGCGGGGACTCGGCGCCGAGGTTGTAGGTGTAGTCCTCCATGAAGGAGGTGCCGCCTTCGAGGCCGGTGCTCATGACCTTCATCAGCCGCACCATCACCGCGGTCTTCCAGTCGCCCTCGCCGCCGAAGCCGTAGCCGTCGGCCATCAGCCGCTGCACGGCGATGCCCGGCAGCTGCTTGAGCGCGCCGAGATCCTCGAAGGTGTCGGTGAAGGCCTTCGCGCCGAGCTCCTCGAGGAAGCCGCGCAGGCCCAGTTCGATGCGGGCGGCGTCGCGCAAGGACTCGTGGCGCTCGCCTCCGGCGCGGAGCTCGGGGACGACGTCGTAGAGCTGCTCGTACTCCTCGACCAGGCCCTTGACCGCCTTGTCGTCGACCTGGGCGACGCGGTCGGCCAGGTCGTTGACGCCGTAGGTGTTGACCTGGACGCCGAGCTTGATCTGGGCCTCGACCTTGTCGCCCTCGGTGACGCCGACCTGGCGCATGTTGTCGCCGAAGCGGACCAGCGTGAGGTGCTGGGCCTCGTGCCAGCCGAGGGCCGCGCGCGTCCAGTCGCCGATGCGCCGCTGGACGGTCGGGTCCGACCAGTGCCCGACGACGGTCTTGCGGCGGTTGCGCATCCGGGTGAGCATGTAGCCGAACTCGCGGTCGCCGTGGGCGGCCTGGTTCAGGTTCATGAAGTCCATGTCGATGTCGGCCCAGGGCAGGTCGACGTTGTGCTGTGTGTGGAGGTGCAGCAGGGGCTTCTGCAGCACGCCCAGCCCGGCGATCCACATCTTGGCCGGCGAGAAGGTGTGCATCCAGGTGATCACGCCGATGCACCGGTCGTCGGAGTTGGCCTCCAGCATGACCTGGCGGATCGCGTCCGGCCCGGTCAGCACCGGCTTGGCGACGATCCGGACCGGGACGGCGTCGGACCCGTCGAGGCCGGCCGCGATGTCCGCGGCGTTGGACGCCACCTGCTCGATGGCCTCCTCACCGTAGAGGTGCTGGCTGCCGGTGACGAACCACAGTTGCTTGGCTTCCATTGCTTCTTACTTCTCCTCGCCGGGTGCCGGCTGCTGGCCGTAGACGTTCTGATAGCGGTCGTAGAGTTTGTCGATGTGCTCCGGGGCGATCGGCACCGGTTCGCCGAGCTGCCTCGAGAGGTGGACGGTGCGGGCCACGTCCTCGGCCATCACCGCGGCCTTGACCGCGGCCTTCGGGTTCGCGCCGATGGTGAACACCCCGTGATTCTGCATGATCACCGCCGGGGAGCGGTGGTCCCGCAGCGTCTGGACGATGCCCCGGCCGATGTCGTCGGAGCCGATGAGCGCGAACGGCCCCAGCGGGATCTCACCGCCGAACTCGTCGGCCATGGCCGTGAGCACGCACGGGATCGGCTCGGCGCGGGCGGCCCACGCGGTCGCGTAGGGGCTGTGGGTGTGGACCACGCCTCCGACCTCGGGCATGTTGCGGTAGACGTACGAGTGGCTCTCGGCGTCGCTGGACGGCTTGAGGTCGCCGTCGAGGACCTCGCCGTCGAGGTCGGTCACGACCATCAGCTCGGGGCGCATGTCGTCATAGGACACGCCGCTGGGCTTGATGACGACGATGTCGGTGCCCGGGACTCGCCCGGAGACGTTGCCGCTGGTCCAGGTGACCAGGCCCCAGCGGAGCAGCTCGGCGTGCAGGGCGCACACCTCGGACTTCATGGCCTCGACGGCCTCGGTGGTCTTGAAACTCATCAGGGTTCACTCCGGTTGCGGGCACGGCGTCGAGGCGCCGGGTCTTTCCAGTTGCGGGGTTCGGGTCACTTCGCGGCCTCGTCGGCGATCCGGTGCAGCCGGTGCAGGGCCTCCGAGCCGCCGCGGCCGAAGTGGTCGTGCAGCTCGGCGTAGACGGCGTAGAGTTCGTCGTAGGCGTCGGCGCGGGCCGGGTCGGGCTCGTAGGCGTGCCGTTCGACCTTGCCCATGGCCTCGGCGGCGGCGCGGATGTCCGGGTAGGCGCCGGCGGCGACGGCGGCGTGGATCGCCGAGCCGAGCGCCGGACCCTGGTCCGAGGTGAGGACCGTGATCGGCCGGCGCAGGACGTCGCTGTAGGTCTGCATGAGCCAGCGGTTCTTCAGCAGGCCGCCGGCGGCGATGAACTCCTCGATCGGAACGCCGGACTCGACGAGGGTCTCGACGATCATCCGGGTGCCGAAGGCGGTCGACTCTACCAGCGCCCGGTAGATCTCCTCGGGCTTGGTGGCCAGCGTCAGGCCGAGCACGACGCCGGAGAGGTCGTGGTCGACCAGGACCGAGCGGTTGCCGGAGTGCCAGTCGAGGGCGACCAGGCCGTGCTCGCCGACGCTCTGGCGCTCGGCCAGCTCGGTCAGGTGCTCGTGGATCGACATGCCGCGTTCGGCGGCGGCCTCCTGGTAGGAGCCGGGCACGCAGTTGCGGGTGAACCAGGCGAAGATGTCGCCGACGCCGGACTGGCCGGCCTCGTAGCCCCACAGGCCCGGGACGATGCCGTCGCGCACGACTCCGCACATGCCGGGGGCTTCGGTCAGGTTCTCGCCGTTGACGACGTGGCAGGTGCTGGTGCCCATGATCGCCACGAACTGGCCGGGGCCGACGGCCTTGGCGGAAGCGGCGGTGACGTGGGCGTCGACGTTCCCGATCGCGACGGTGGTGCCCTCGTTGAGGCCCGTCCAGGCCGCGGCCTCGGCGGTCAGCCCGCCGGCGCGGTCGCCGAGGGCCGACAGCGGGTGCTCGAGCTTCTCGGTGAAGTCGGCGAAGTCGGGGTTGAGCGCGGAGAGGAAGTCCCGGCCGGGGCGCTTGCCGTCCTGGTAGATGCCTTTGTATCCGGCGGTGCAGATGTTGCGGGTCTCCTTGCCGCACAGCTGCCACACGATCCAGTCGGCCGCCTCGATCCAGCGTTCGGCGCGCTCGTAGAGCTCGGGGTCCTCCTCGAGCAGCTGCAGGCCCTTGGCGTACTCCCATTCGCTGGAGATCTTGCCGCCGTAGCGGGCCAGCCAGTCGTCGCCGCGCTCGGCGGCGAGCGCGTTGATGCGGTCGGCGTGGGGCTGGGCCGCGTGGTGCTTCCAGAGCTTCGGCCAGGCGTGGGGGCGGCCGGCGAACTCCTCGATCTCGCACAGGGGGGTGCCGTCGGCGGTGGTCGGCAGGACGGTGCAGGCGGTGAAGTCGGTGGAGATTCCGATGACCTGGTCGGCGCTCACGCCTGCGGCGGCGAGGGCCTCGGGGACGGCGTGCCGCACGACGTCGCGCCAGTCGTCGGGGGATTGCAGGGCCCAGCTTCGGGGCAGGCGGAGATCGGTCCCGGGGAGGGTCTCCTCGATGCTGCCGTGCCGGTAGACGTGCTCGGCGCTGGCGAGCTCGCGCCCGTCGGCGACGGCGGCCACCACTACTCGGCCGGAGAGGGTTCCGAAGTCAATCCCGATAGCAACGGCATCCTGGTCGCTGCCGGTCATTAGGCCTCCTTGAGTGGTCCACAGGTCGTGTTGACCGTTAACACTGGCATAAAACGGACAGCGTTCCGGTCGTTGCTCGTTGGTGAATCTCCCACAACCTAACTCATTCGAGCCCGTGAGACCACAGGCGGGAGGCCCGGCGCCCGCGTATCGGAACACCGTTGCCCCATGGAGTGTGATGAGGGTCTCTCAGGAACGCCTGCCGACTCCCGTGGCGAGCTCGCGGAGCCGGCCGCCCTCGACCTTGGAGCGCAGCGGCGGGGTCTCCATGCCCTCGCCGGTCTGCAGACCCTCGATGAACTCCCGGAAGGCCTCGTCGGCGGAGTGGTGCGAGACCCAGCCCAGCTCCTCGCGGACCCGCGAGGTGTCCATGACCGGCAGGCGGTCGAGCACGTCGAGCAGCTGCGGGGGGACGGGCACGAGCCGAGCCCGGTAGGCGGCGGCCAGCGAGGCGCGCGCGGCGGCGAACGGCATCGGGACGGGCCTGGCGCCGAGCAGCGCGGCGATGGAGCGCATGTCCATCTCCGACTCCCCGGCGACGTTGAAGGCGCCGGAGGCGGTGCCGAACAGCGCCGAGCGGAAGACCTCGGCGAGGTCGTCGGCGTGGACGGCCTGGAGCCGCACGCCGTCGACCACCGGCATTGCCGGAACGGTCCGGGACCGCACCAGCCGGCCGGGCAGGAAAGGGCCGGCGAACAGGCGGCGCTGCTCGGCGGCCGCCTTGCGTTTGAAGACGAACGCCGGGCGGATCCGGACCGTCCGGGTCTCCGTGTGGCGCGACTCGAACAGGTCGAGCAGCCGCTCCACATAGGCTTTCTCGCGGGTGTAAGCGGCGCCCGGCCATCCGTCGGTCGGCCACGACTCGTCGACCGGTCGGTGGTCGACCCGTGGCGAGTAGGCGCCGATCGACGAGCTGTAGACCAGCGACTTGGCCCCGGCGCGCGCGACCGCCTCGAACACCCGCTTGCTGCCGATCACGTTGGCGCGCCACGTGGTGACCGGGTCGCGCATCGGCTGGAGCAGCCATCCGAGGTGGACCACGGCGTCCCGGTCCGCGAACAGGGCGTCGAGGTCGTCCTCGGCCAGGTCCGCGGCGGCCCAATCGGTCTTGGGCACCGACCACTCGGGCACCCGTCTGGCGATCCCCAGTATCGAGTCGACCCGGTCGTCCCCGGAGAGGGCGCGGACCAGGCTGGTGCCGATGTTGCCGGTGGCGCCGGTGACGGCGATGCGCATGCCATTCATGGCGCCCGTGTACCCGATCGGCGCGGACCTAATCGGGATTCTGCGGGGTCCAGTCCCTGGGCGGGGCCTGGCTCTGCGACCGCCCGTCCGGCTCGGCCTCGTGCAGCCGACCGGAGGCGCCGGCGTCGATGAGCGGGCGCAGGTCCTCCGGCAGGCTGTCGTGGACCTTCTCCATCACTCCGCCGGTGGTCGCCTGCGAGACCATCTCGAGCACCACGCGGCTGTGGTAGGTCGCGTCCGGCTCGTCGGTGTGCTCGCGCTCGGCGACCCGGTGCACGAACTCGTCGAATCCGAAGTGCTGGCCGGTGCCGCTCTGGTCCGAGGCCATGGACCGGCGCAGGTGCTCGCCGATCTCCGGCGGCAGCTGCGAGGCCAGCTTGTTCGCCAGGTGGTCGGGAATGCGCTCGCCCAGGGTCTCCAGCGTGGCCCTCGTGGCGCCCTCGGCCGCGCCGCGACTCGGCAGGTGGGCGCGGTCCTGCACCTTCCCGATGAACTGATCGTGTTTCATGGCTCCCCCTTCGTTGACGCGAGGCGGGTACCCGCCGCCGTTGCGCCTACACGCCTTCACGACCGGGCAGGGTTAGCCGCCACGGCCAGGGGTATTCGGGCGCTCACGGCGCCGGCCGACCCGCGGCCGGGCCCGGACCTGAGAGGACTGAGCCGATGAGCAAGCCCGGACAGCGGCAGGAACCGCCCGGACGCACCGAGCGCATGCGTCCGGAGCCTCGCGATTCGATGGAGGACTACGAGGGGCGCGGACTCCTGCGCGGCAGCCGCGCGCTGATCACCGGCGGCGACTCGGGCATCGGACGGGCCGTGGCGGTCGCCTTCGCGAAGGAGGGCGCCGACGTGGCCATCGCCTACCTCGAGGAGCACGAGGACGCCGAGAAGACCGCGAAGCTGGTCGAGTCCCAAGGCCGCGGCTGCGCGCTCATCCCGGGCGACCTCGGCGACGGCGACCACTGCAGGAGCGTGGTCGACCAGGCGGTGCAGGCGCTCGGCGGCCTCGACCTGCTGGTCAACAACGCCGCCACGCAGACGCCGGTGGACGACCCGGCGGACCTCGGCGAAGACCAGTGGATGCGCACCTTCGACGTGAACATCCACAGCTTCTACCGCGTGACCACCGCCGCGCTCGCGCATCTCGGCGAGGGCGGCGCGATCGTCAACTGCGCGTCGGTGAACGGCCTGCGCGGACACAAGAAGCTCATCGACTACTCGGCGACCAAGGGGGCGATCATCGCCTGGACGTACTCGATGGCGCAGGCATTGGCGCCCAAAGGAATCCGAGTCAACTGCGTCGCCCCGGGACCGGTGTGGACGCCGCTGATCCCGTCGACGCTCGAAGAGAGCCACGTCGAAGGCTTCGGCGAGCAGACGCCGATGGGACGTCCCGCCGAGCCCGACGAGATCGCCCCATCGTTCGTGTTCATGGCCGCGCCGCGGCTCTCCTCGTACTACACCGGCGAGGTCATCGCGCCGTTGGGCGGCGAGACGATGCCGGGATAGCCGCTAACGGTGGGTCAGGCGCCGCAGGCCCTTGCGGCGGCGCGGCGCCAGGTCCGCGGCCGTCACGATGAGCTCGCGCCTGGCGTCGCCCATGCGGCGCACGCGCGTCCCGCTGCGAGGACGCCGGCCCCCGTTGCGGCGGTGGTTGCGCGACATCCGCCAGGCGAAAAGACCGGCGAAGGCGGCGCCGACTCCGGCCATGGCGACCGTGAACGGATGGCGCTTCGCCGGCGCGAACGGGCCCGTGGCCGACTGCCGGCGGGCCCTGGACTCGTCGTCGATGCCGAATCGGTGGCGAAGCTGGTCGACGTCGGAGTTGATCCGCTCGCGCGTGTGCTCAGCGTCGCGCCGGAGTTCCTCGGTCGTGCGGTGCTCGTCGGCCTCCTTGGCGGCCTCGGCCCAGCGCGCCTGCTCCTCGGCGCGCTCGGCCTCCGGCTCGACCTCCGGCGACTCGGAGGACATGCCCACTCCGGGCGGCGGCTCGACTCCGGGATGCGGAGGCACCGCTGCCTTCGGCGGCGTGTTCCACCCGCTCATGACTCCATCCTTCCCTGCATGGCCCGCACGTCGTCGCGGGCGCTGTCCATGGTCTCCTCGGGCACCGGCGGCACGGCGCGCCGCAGCCTCGCCCGCGCGATCAGCGCGGCGATCCCGGCCAAGATGAGCAGGGCGACGCCGACGGCCAGCGCCGCCAGCCAGGCCGGCCAGACGAGGGCGAGGGCGAACGCCGCGGCCGCGGCGAGCCCCGCGCCGCCGTAGAACGCGAGCACCCCGGCGAACGCGGCGATGCCGCCGCCGACGGCGCCTCGCTTGGCCTTCTCACCGACCTCGCGGGCGGCGAGCCGGGCCTCGACCCGGGCCAGGTGGGCGACCTGGGAGGTCAGGTCCCCGACGAGGTTCCCGACCGAGCGGTCGCGCTCCTCCCATCGCGCGGTGCCGGTGGTCTCGTGGTCCGAGCTGCGGAAGGTCATGCCCTCGGGATCGCGTCGAACCTCCATGTCCTCACCTCTTCCCGCCGGGCTCACTTGCGCTCGACGGCGCGTGCGAGCTCGTCCTTGTTCATCTTGGAACGGCCTTTGACGTCCTTGCGTCTGGCGTCTTCGTAGAGCTGGTCCCTGGTGCGGCCCTGCGGGCCCATTCGCTTGCCCGAGCGCTTCCCGCCGCGCTCGTACGCGGACTTGTCCTCGGTCGAGGTCTTGCTGGCCTGCTTGGTCTCGCCGGCCTGCGCCCGCTGCTTGTTGACGGTGCGGGCGGCGATCTCCTCGGCCCGGCCCTCGCCGGTGCCGCGCTCCTCGGCCTGGTCCCTGATGTGCTCGTACTGCCGCTCTTCCTTCTTCGTCCACTGGTCTCTGGGAGTGGTCCGCGGCATGTCAGTCACCTCCGTGCGGGTCCGGTCGTCGGTCTTCCACGGTGGACCCGTCAGTGCCCGGGTTCCCCGCCCTCGGCGGCGGAAACCTGGCGCCGGGCGGGCCCTAGGCCGGGACGTCCTCGGTGTCGCGGCTCCAGCAGCGGTGCTTCGCGACCTCGGCGGCGAAGGCGTCGAAGAACGCCCCCTGCAGCTGGTCGCCGGACGCGGTGGTGGTGACCACGCCGTTGTCGGTCACCGGGCCGGCCGACTCGGCGAAGCGGCCGGTCACCCCCGCGGCGCGCAGCAGGTCCAGGCCCGCGCCGAAACCGGCGACGGCCTTGGCGTGCTTGAACGCCTCGGTGATGAAGTGCATCGCGTAGCCGTCGCGGGAGAGGGTCGCGGCGCTGTCGGGCCCGCAGGGGGCGACGACGGCGTCGTAGAGCACCGACGACATGGTGTTCAGCGCCCGATCGGCGGTCACGTCGTTGCCGCCGACGCCTTTGACCAGGCCGTCGGCCGGCGCGAGGACCTCCGGCACGGCGCCCCGTTCGCGCAGGTCCGCGACCAGGCGCTGGACGCCGGCGCCGTCGACGCCGTCGGCGGCGAGCACGGCGACCTTGCGGGTGGCGACGGTCTCGACCGGGTCGGTCAGGATCGACAGCGCCGGCGAGGAGCGACCGTGGTTCGGGATCGCGGCCTCGCTGGGGACCTTCACGCCGATGCCCTCGGCGACTCGGGCGGCGAGATCGAGGTCGACATGGCGCAGTTCCTCGACCACCCGCCGCCTGATGGCCTTGTCGGTGACCTTGCCGAGTTCGAAGCGGAACGCGGCGACGATGTGCTCGGCCTCCGGCTCGGTCATCGAGTTCCAGAACAGGGTCGCCTGGCTGTAGAAGTCCTTGAAGCTCTCGGAGCGCTTGCGGATCTTGGCGCCCTCGACCTTCTCGGCGTGGTGCGTGTAGGAGCCCGGCTCGCCGGCGGCCGGATGGCCGCCGTCGATGCTGTTCTTGAAGTACGGGGCCCGCCCGGTGTGAAGTCGCTGCTGGCCGTATCCGTCGCGCTGGTCGTGGTGGACCGGGCAGACCGGCGCGTTGACCGGGATCTGCGCGAAGTTCGGGCCGCCGAGCCGGATCAGCTGCGTGTCCAGGTAAGAGAAGTTCCGGGCCTGGAGCAGCGGGTCGTTGGTGAAGTCGATGCCGGGCACCACGTTCGCGGTGTGGAAGGCGATCTGCTCGGTCTCGGCGAAGAAGTTGTCGGGATTGCGGTGCAGCGTCATCTTCCCGACCGGTCGGACGGGGACCTCCTCTTCGGGGATGAGCTTGGTGGCGTC
The DNA here is from genome assembly GCF_054779575.1 of Glycomyces halotolerans. NCBI lineage: Bacteria > Bacillati > Actinomycetota > Actinomycetes > Glycomycetales > Glycomycetaceae > Glycomyces > Glycomyces halotolerans. Next base: position 185,918 of record NZ_BAAGXZ010000004.1, on the reverse strand, counting down.
GAGCAGGTCGAAGTCGAACTTGAACTCGTCCTCCTCGGGCACCAGCTGCACCCCGAGCTCGTACTCGGGATACATGCCCTCCTCGATCGCGTCCCACAAGTCGCGCCGGTTGAAGTCGGGGTCCTTCCCGGCGATCTTCTGCGTCTCGTCCCACACCAGCGAATGGGTGCCGAGCATCGGCGTCCAGTGGAACTTGACGAACGTGCCGCGGCCGTCGGCGTCCACGAGGCGGAAGGTGTGGACCCCGAAGCCCTGCATCATCCGGTAACTGCGCGGCAGCGCCCGGTCGGACATGAGCCACATCATCATGTGGAGGGTCTCCGACTGCAGGGACACGAAGTCCCACAAGGTGTCGTGCGCCGAGGCGGCCTGCGGGATCTCGTTGTGCGGCTCCGGTTTGACCGCGTGGACGAAGTCGGGGAACTTGATCCCGTCCTGGATGAAGAACACCGGCATGTTGTTGCCGACCAGGTCGTAGTTGCCCTGGTCGGTGTAGAACTTGGTGGCGAAGCCGCGGACGTCGCGGACGGTGTCGGCCGAGCCGCGGGAACCGGCCACGGTGGAGAACCGCACGAACGTCGGCGTGGCGACGCCCGGATCGGTCAGGAACCGCGCGGTCGTGTAGTCGGCCAGCCAGGAGTCGTACGGCTGGAACTCGCCGTAGGCGCCCGCGCCGCGGGCGTGGACCACTCGCTCGGGAATGCGCTCGTGGTCGAAGTGGGTGAGCTTCTCACGGAAGTGGAAGTCCTCCATGAGGGTCGGTCCGCGCTCGCCGGCCGCGAGCGAGTCGTCGGTGTGGTCGACCCGCACCCCCTGCTGCGTGGTGAGCGCCGTCTCCTCATCGTGGACTCTGGCGTTCTCGAGCTGCTCGTCCTTCGGGTCGCGAGCGGGTTCGTGGGCCATGGCGGAACTCCTCAGTGTGTCGCGGTCACGGCGGAAGCGGCGGATACCCGGGCTCACCAGGGGTGAAACCGCGCTTGCCGGAGCCGGTCGGTTTCCTCGGCGCGCCGCCGGGTACCTCCCGGGCGGAGGTGAGTCACCATGACCGAGGCCACGCACCGTCCCGGATGGACGGCGGCCCCGTCGCGAGCGAGCCTGAGCGAGTCACTCCAGGTGGCCGGCCGGGTGGTGGTCCCGACGTTGGCGGCCGGGGTGATCAAGCGGCGGCCGCTGGCGATGGCGCTGGCCGAACGGTTCCAGGTCGACCGCTCGGCGATCCGGCTGCTGCAGCGCCTGCGCGCGAAGCACGGTCCGGGTCCGCTGGTACTGCGCGTCGGAGGCAGGACGGTGGCGCTGCCGCTGTCCGGCGGCGACGTGGCACGCCTGTTGGAGGACACGCCCGACCTGTTCACCACCGACACGCTCGAGAAGCACGCGGCGCTGTCGAAGTTCCAGCCGCACGGTCTGCTGCTCTCGCGGGGAGAGGACCGGGAGCGGCGCCGCCGGTACAGCGAGGCGGTCCTCGACGAGCCCCGGCCGCTGCACCGGCTGGCCGGCGACATGCTCGCACCGATCCTCCAGGAGTGCGACGAGCTGACCGAGGCCGCGGACCGGCGCGGCTCCCTCACCTGGCGCGACTTCGAGCGAACGTGGTGGCGGATCGTCCGCCGCGTGGTCTTCGGCGACGAAGCACGGGACGACCGCGAACTCATCGGACTGCTGGACTCGCTGCGCCGCAGCGGCAACTGGCTGTTCCTCTCCCGCAGGCGCGCCCGGACCCGCGAGGCGCTCCATGCGCGGCTGCGCCGCCACATCGCCGACGCCGGCGACGGGACCTTGGGTTCGGCGCTCGCCGAGGCCGCGCACGGACCGCGGGACCGCCCCGAGGACCAGGTGGCCCACTGGCTGTTCGCCTTCGACGCCGCCGGCATCACGCTCCCTCGCACGCTCGCGCTCCTGGCGGTCCACCGCCGGCACCGCCTGGCCGCTCAACTCGAGCTGGCCTCCTCCGGCGAGGAGGGCCCCGAGGAGCTGCCGTACCTGCGAGCGTGCGTGCTCGAGACGCTGCGGCTGTGGCCGACCACGCCGCTGCTGCTGCGCGACGGCACCGCCGAGACCGACTGGGGCGGGGCCACCCTGCCGGCCGGCACCGGATTCATGATCTACACGCCCCTGTTCCACCGCGACGGCGAACGCCTCGACTACGCCGACGAGTTCCGCCCGGAGGTGTGGACCGACGGGACCGCGCAGGAGGAGCCGTCGCTCGTGCCGTTCAGCGGCGGCGCCGCCCGCTGCCCGGCCCGCAACCTGGTGCTGTACTGCCTCAGCACCGCTCTGGCCCGGATCCTCCGCGGACGCGAGTACCGGCTCGCCTCCGACGGCCCGCTGTACTCCTCGCGGCCCGTCCCGGCCACGCTCGACCCCTTCGGGCTCGAATTCGTCCCGGCCCCGAGCGGCCCGTGAGGAATCAGAGCCGACGCGCATATATTCGTCCCGCGGCGGGTAGCCAGGTCGCGGACGCCCCGAAAGGGCCGTCACTTCGATCCGAGAGGAGTTGGCGCTGATGGCAACCGCACGCGACATCATGCATCCGAACACGATCTGCGTACAGAGCCATGACACGGCGGCCAACGCCGCCCGGCTCATGGCCGAGAACGACATCGGTGCACTGCCCATCTGCGACGCCGAAGACCGGGTGATCGGCATGTGCACCGACCGGGACCTCGCCGTCCAGGTCATGGCCGCCGGATTCGACGCCGAAAGCTACGAGATCGGCGACCTGCCGCAGTCGCACACCCTCATCCTCGCCGAACCCGACGAGGACGCCGACGCCGTCCTGGGACGCATGTCCGAGGAGCAGGTGCGGCGTGTGCCGGTGGTCGAGGACGGGCGCGTCGTCGGCATCATCGCGCAGGCCGACGTGGCACGGCAGCTGCCCGAGCCGGTCGTCGGCGAACTCGTCGAGTCGGTCTCCGAACCGACCGGCTGAACAGACCAACACCGGGGAAAGACCGCCGGCTCGGCGCGGGCTCTGGGGGGAGGCCTCGCCGGGCCGGCGGCGCTATTCGGGGAGGAAACCCCATGAAGGCAGTGATCTGGAAGGGCCGCAAAAGCGTCGGGGTGGCCGACGTGCCCGATCCCGAACTCCGCGAGCCGACCGACGCGATCGTCCGGGTGACCTCGACGGCCATCTGCGGGTCGGACCTGCACCTCTACAACGTCCTGGCCGAATACATGGAGCCGGGCGACATCCTCGGCCACGAGGCCATGGGCGTGGTCGAGGAGACCGGTTCGGAAGTCACCCACGTCAAGCCCGGTGACCGGGTCGTGATCCCGTTCAACATCGCCTGCGGATCGTGCTGGATGTGCGAGCGCGGCCTGACCTCCCAGTGCGAGACCACGCAGATGCGCGAGGCCGGCAAGGGCGGCAAGCTGTTCGGCTACACCTCCCTGTACGGCTCCGTGCCCGGGGCCCAGGCCGAGCTCCTGCGCGTCCCGCAGGCCCACTTCGGGCCGATCGGCGTCCCCGACGAGTACACCGACGAACGCTTCCTGTTCCTCTCGGACATCCTGCCGACCGCCTGGCAGGCGGCACGGTACGCGGACGTCGAGAAGGGCGGGACCGTCGCCGTGGTCGGACTGGGACCGGTCGGCCAGTTCTGCTGCCGCGTCGCGGCCTACTTCGGGGCGAGCAAGATCATCGGCGTCGACACCGTCCCCGAGCGTCTGGCGCTCGCCGCGCGGTACGGCGTCGAGGCCGTCGACACCGACCGGCCCGAGGAGGTCGCCGAGCGGATCCGCGACCTCACCGACGGACGCGGCGCCGACTCGGTGATCGACGCGGTCGGCATGGAGGCGCACGGCTCACCGGTGCGCGAATGGCTCCAGCAGCGCGTCGACCTGCTCCCCGACCCGGTCGGCAGCCAGGTCGCCGAATCGGTCGGCACCGACCGGCTCGAGGGCATGATGACCGCCTTCGACGCCGTACGCCGCGGCGGCACCGTCTCCATCGTCGGCGTGTACGGCGGTCAGGCCGACCCGATGCCGATGATGGATCTGTTCGACAAGGGACTGACCATCCGCATGGGCCAGTGCAACGTCAAACGGTGGATCGACGAGATCTGGCCGGCGCTGCTGAACGACTCGGACCCGCTGGGCACCGAGGACCTCGCCTCGCACCGGATGCCGCTGGCCGAGGCCGAACGCGCCTACCGGATCTTCAACGACAAGGACGACGGCTGCGTCAAGGTCGTGCTCAAACCCTAGACGCGTCGCCGCCGAGGGAGCTGTGGGCGGTCGGCGTCCGGCGCATCACGAACAGCAGCACCAGCATCAAGATGCCCAGACCGAAGTGCAGCAGGTCGTCGGCGGTGTTCATCGGCAGGAAGTTCGCCGCGTCCTCGCCGCTGACGAACAGCCCGTAGACGCCCAGCAGCAGGTACAGCAGGCCGCCCGCCGCCAGGAACATGAGCGCGCCCCGCAGGAACCACGACATGAACGCGCCCACCAGGCCCAGCACGATGTGGAAGACGTTGTGCAGCACCGACACCTGGAACAGACCCAGCAGCATCGCGGTGGACTCGTGCCCGGCGAACTCCATCCCGTCGTAGTTCGTCGTGATGCCGGGGAGGAAGCCCAGCACACCGATCACGACGAACCCCAGCGCCACGATCACCGTCGCGTCCTGCACCGGGGTGACCTGCCCGCGCATGCGTCGGAATCCGGATTCGGGAGTCCTCGTCATCGTCGTGCCCTCCTCATGGCGCGCGCTGCCGGCCGGCCGCGATACACGGCCCGGCCCCGGTCGACACCGGAGTACCCGAGCCGGCCGAGCTGACACGTCGGCTCGCGTCGGCCGGATCAGTTTCGCCCTCCCCGCCTCGGGTAGCCCCCGAGTCAGGGCCGCAAGGCCGAAGTTTGCACGCGTAGGAGACGGGCATGACCACCATGGAAAGCCGCACCGTCGATCTGGCCGAGCTGGCCCAGCAGCTGCGCGCGGACGCGGTGCGCTGCTCCGCGAGAGCCGAATCGGGCCACCCCACGTCCTCGATGTCCGCCGCCGACTTGATGGCGGTGCTCTTGGCCAAGCACCTCAGGTACGACTTCACCGACCCCGAACTGCCCGGCAACGACCGGCTCATCTTCTCCAAAGGACACGCCTCGCCGCTGCTGTACGCGATGCTGCGGGCCGCCGGCGCCATCGACGAGGAGGAGCTGCTCACCTACCGCAGGCTCGGCAGCGCCCTCGAGGGCCACCCGACGCCGCGCCTGCCGTGGGTCGACGTGGCCACCGGCTCGCTCGGACAGGGCCTGCCGATCGGCGCGGGCATGGCCCTCGCCGGCAGGCGCCTCTCCCGCGTGCCCTACCGCGTCTGGGTCCTCTGCGGCGACGGCGAGATCGCCGAGGGCTCGATGTGGGAGGCCTTCGCCGCCGCCGGCTACGAGGGCCTCAACAACCTCACCGCCGTCATCGACGTCAACCGCCTCGGCCAGCGCGGCCCCACCCGGTACGGGTGGGACACCGCGGCCTACGCGGCGCAGATCCGCTCCTTCGGGTGGAACACCGTCGAGATCGACGGCCACGACCCCGAGCAGATCGATCGCGCCTACACGCAGGCCGCCGAGACGCCCGACCGGCCGACGGCGATCCTGGCCAGGACCAAGAAGGGGCGGGGCGTCGCCGCGGTCGAAGACCGCGAAGGCGCGCACGGCAAGCCGCTGCCGGCCACCGACGACGCGCTCGCCGAGCTCGGCGGCCCGAGGAACCTGCGGGTCCGGGTGGCCGAGCCGGAGTTCCGCGGTTCCCGGTCCGAGCAGCCCGGCAGGCCGGTCCAGTTGCCGCAGTTCGACGTCGGCTCGAAGGTCGCCACGCGCGACGGCTTCGGCAAGGGCATGGCCGCGGTGGGCGACGCGAGCCCCGACGTGGTCTTGCTCGACGGCGAGGTCGCCGATTCCACGCGGGCCAAGGAGTTCGCCGGAGCGCACGAGGACCGGTTCTTCGAGTGCTACATCGCCGAGCAGCAGATGATCGCGAACGCCGTGGGCATGCAGGCGCTCGGCTGGGTGCCGTACGCGTCCACCTTCGCCGCGTTCCTCACCCGCGCCCACGACTTCCTGCGCATGGCCGCGATCAGCAACGCGGATCTGCGCATCGTCGGCTCCCACGCCGGCGTCTCGATCGGGCGCGACGGACCGAGTCAGATGGGTCTGGAGGACATGGCGATGATGCGCCCGCTCTGGCGCAGCGTCGTGCTCTACCCGTGCGACGCGAACCAGGCAGCGCACCTGACCGCCACCATGGTCGACCTGCCGGGCATCAGCTACCTGCGCACGACCCGCGCCGAGACGCCGGTGATCTACCGGCACGACGAGCTGTTCCCGGTCGGCGGCAGCCGGACCCTGGTCTCCTCCCCGCACGACCGGATCACGATCGTCGCCGCGGGCATCACCGTGTCGGAGGCGCTCGAGGCCTCCGATCGGCTGGAGGACCTCGGCATCCCCGCGAGGGTCGTCGACGCCTACTCGGTCAAGCCGATCGACGCCTCCACGCTGCGGCAGGCCGCCGCCGAGACCGGCCGGGTGCTCACCGTCGAGGACCACTGGCCCGTCGGCGGGCTCGGCGACGCGGTGCTCGACGTCGTCGGGGGCCAGCTTCCGGAGCTGCGGTTCACCAAGCTCGGCGTCCGCGGCATGCCGGCCTCGGCCAGCCCGGCCGAGCAGATGGCCGCCGCCGGCATCGACGCCGACGCGATCGTCCAGGCGGCTCAGCAGCTTGTGGCGTAGCGCATAGATGCCCTGGCCGTGGGTACCCGCACTTCGCCATCGCAGCGGCTCGGCGCCCGAGTCGGGCGCGAGCGGGGCGACGAGAGGAGCTGATGGAGTATGGCGACGGCAAGAGACCTGATGCACCCGGGCGTGACCTGCGTGCGCAGCGACGACACCGCTGCGAACGCGGCCCGGATGATGGCCGAGATGGACGTGGGCGTCCTACCGATCTGCGGGGTCGAGGACAACAAGATCCACGGCATGGTCACCGACCGCGACCTGGTGGTCGGCGTGATGGCGACGGGCAAGGACCCCGAGGAGTACACGGTGGACCGGCTGCCGCAGGATCACCTGATCCTCGCCGATGCCAACGAGGACGCCGAGGTCACCATCGCGAAGATGAAGGAGCACCAGATCCACCGGGTCCCGGTGATCGACGAGGGCCGGCTGGTCGGCATCATCGCGCTCGCGGACGTGGCGCGGAGGATGTCGGAGGACAAGGTCGGCGACCTGGTGGAGTCGATCTCGCAGCCGTAGGAGCCGCATCGGGTCGGGTGACGGAGACCAACGGGCGCCGCGCGGAGGGGACGTGGCGCCCGTCGTCGTGTGCCGGGCGGGTCCGTCAGCGGCTCTGGTCGGAGCGCACGGCCTCGGCGGCCTTGCGGAGGTCGACGATGAGCTGTGCGAAGGCGTCCTTGCGCTCGGCTTCGCGCAGGCGCAGCACGGCCGAGGGGTGGACGGTGGCGATGAGGCGGGTCGACTCCTTGAGCCCGTCGAAGACCAGATCCTGGACCACTCCCCTGTGGGTCGTGATCCGGAACTCCGGGCCCATCAGCGACTGGGCGGCGGTCGCGCCGAGGGCGACGACGAGTTCGGGACGGACGGTGTTGAGCTCGGCGATGAGCCAGGGCCTGCAGGCGACGGTCTCGCCGCGGGTGGGCTTCTTGTGGATGCGGCGCCCGCCGCTTTGGAGCTGGGCGAACTTGAAGTGCTTGACCGCGTTGGTCACGTAGACCTCGGAGCGGTCGATGCCGGCCTGCTCCAGGGCCTTGTCGAGCAGTCCCCCGGCGGGGCCGGTGAAGGGCCTTCCGGAGCGGTCCTCGTCGTCCCCGGGCTGCTCGCCGACGAAGACGATGCGGGCGTCTTCGGGTCCGTCGCCGAATACGGTCTGGGTGGCGTCACGGAACAGGTCGCACCCTTCGCAGGTCTCGGCGGCCTCGCTGAGACGGTCGATGTCGGCCTCCGGCGGCACCCACCGCTCGGCGCCCGGTTGGCGTGGCGTCATCGTCGTGCTCCTCGGTAGGGATTCGGTCGGCCGCGGCGGCGGCCTCGCACGGGTACCCGGCCGGGCCGGTCGCGACACGTCGATCGCCGCGGCCGCGCGGGGGCGGGCGCGGGTTTCGCCGGGAGCGGCCGGGGTATGCACTGTTCCGTCCGTATCGCGCGATCGCACCAGGAGGACCGATGCAGCCGAGCGCAGGGGGATCGATGCAGCCGAGCGAGGAGAGCACCAATCTCATCAGCGTCATCGTCAACGACCACCGCGAGGTGGAGGCCGTCTTCGCCGAGTTGGAGAGCCGGACGCTGGACCCGCAGACCCGCAAGGACCTCGTCGACCATGTGATCGCCGAGCTCGTGCGGCATTCGGTCGCCGAGGAGCAGCACATGTACCCCGCGGTGCGGGACCTGCTGCCCGACGGCGACGAGGAGGCCGACCATGAGATCGAGGAGCACACCGAGGCCGAGGAGATCATGAAGCGGCTCGAGGGGCTCGACCCGGACGACCCGGACTTCGAGCGGCTGCTCGGCGAGCTGATGGAGGCGGTCAGGCACCACGTCGAGGAGGAGGAGACGGACCTGCTGCCGCGGCTGCAGGAGGCGTGCTCGACCGACCAGCTGCAGATGCTGGGACAGAAGGTCCTTTACGCCAAGGCGTACGCCCCGACCCGGCCGCACCCGAGCGCCCCGGACAAGCCCCCGGCGAACCGCATCCTCGATCCCGGCGCCGGTCTCATCGACAACATTCGGGACGCGCTCAGCGGTCGGAACGTCTGAGCGGTATGGGAGCGAATGGCACACGAGGATGCGCATATTCCTCGTGTGTACGGGTACGAGCGTCCTATGAGAACGACGAGAAGACGCATCGTAGCCGTCACCGGGGCTTCCAGCGGGGTGGGGCGTGAGGCCGCACTCGCGTTCGCGCACAAGGGAGCCGTGGTAGTACTGGTCGCGCGCCGCAAGGGCGCGCTCGAACACGTGGCCGCGCAGTGCCGCAAGACCGCCACCGCGGTGCTCGTGCGCCCGGCGGACCCGACCGACCCCGCGGCGATGGAGGCGGTCGCCGCCGATGTGCATCAGCGCTTCGGTCGCATCGACGTGTGGGTCAACGCCGCGTCGGTGAACATGCTCTCCACTTCGGAGCGCTACCCGGACTCGGCTTGGCGCCGCCGGCTCGAGCAGCGGCTGTTCGCGACCTACTACGGCGTCCGGCCGGTGCTGCCGTTCATGCGCGGGCAGGGTTCGGGCACGGTCGTCAACGTGCCGTCGGTCCTCAGCCGCTCGGGAAGGCCGTTCCACTCGGCGTTCACGGCCAGCAAGGATGCGATGCGGGCGGTGACGTACTGCCTCAGGAGCGAGGTCGCCGACGTCGAGGGGATCCGGGTGAGCACCGTCGTGCCGGGCCCGGTCGAGCCGCCCGAGACCGAGGTGGAGGACGACCAGTTCGCTCCCCTGCACCATGTCCTCGATCCGCGGCGGGGCGCGAGGGCGGTGCTCTCGTGCGTCAAGTCGCCCGGCGGTGAGATCGGCGTCGACGCCGCCGCGAGGCCGCTGTCGGCGCTGTTCGGACTCGTTCAGGACGCGTTCGCGAGACTGCGCCACCGCCACGGCGATCGCGATCCGATCGTCGGCACGCTGGGGCCGACCATGGAGCACCGGCTGGTCCTGCCGGGTCGTGAGGGGCGTTCGAGCGGCGGGTGGTGAGCGGTCTCGGAGCCGCCGCGGTGAAGCGGCGGCTCGGCGCCGCATGAGTGCGATCGGCGGCGGGTACTCCACACTCTCGCCTCTTGGAAGGAGCCGCTTCATGCCTCGGATCTTCAGTGCGGTCGCCGACCTCGTGCGCCGCTGGGTCTCGGAGGGACCGCGGACCCACGGCGACGAACGGGCCCACGACGACCCTCACGTCGGGTACAAGTCCTCCGACGAGCCCGGTTTCGGCCGGCCCACCGGGGCCGAGGAACGCGCCGAGCGGAAGCGGCGGCGTCCGCCGAAGTCCGGTCCGTCGGCCGACGACGAGCGCTAATGGCGACGCGCTCGTCAGACCTTCCCGCAGCTCCGAGAGCATGCGGTTGAGGAGCCTGGAGACGTGCATCTGCGAGATGCCGACCTGTTCGGCGATCTGCGTCTGCGTCATGTCGCCGAAGTAGCGCAGCGCCAGGATGCGGCGTTCGCGCTGCGGCAGCTCCTGGATGAGCGGCACCAGCGACTCGTGGTTGTCGATGAACTCCAGCGCGGCGTCCTCCTCCCCCACCGACTCGGCGAGCGGGGCCCGCTCGTCGTCCTCGAAGGGCGGCTCGTCGAGCGAGACGGCCCGGTAGGCCTGGCGGGCCTCATAGCCCTCCTGGACCTCCCGTTCGGAGATGTCGAGGTGGTCGGCCAGTTCGGCGGTCGTGGGGGGACGGCCGAGGCGCTGAGCGAGTTCGCCGTTGGCCTGGTTGAGCGACAGCCGCAGCTCTTGGAGCCTGCGCGGGACGCGCATCGGCCAGCTGGTGTCGCGGAAATGGCGTCGGACCTCGCCCATGACCGTCGGAACGGCGTATGAGAGGAAGTCGGCGCCTTGGTCGGGGTCGAATCGGTCGACCGCGTGGATCAGGCCGACCGAGGCGACCTGGACCAGGTCGTCCTTGGCTATGCCCTTGCCGGAGAACCGCTGCGCGATGTGCTCGGCGAGCGGTAGGTATCCGGTGACGAGCTCGTCACGGATCGCGGCCCGCCTCGGGTCGTCGCCTTCGAGCTTCTGCAGCTCGGCGAACAACGGCGCGAGGTGGCCGTACTCGTTCGAGCTCAGGCGCCCTTTCTCAGGTTCTTTGTCCGCCATGGGATCACCTTCCTGCCCGTACTGTCTGCTGACCGCCGGCGGCGTCGCCGGCCCTTGTGGGCGGGCCGCTGTCGCGGCCGTATTGGGAATATCCGGGGACAAGAGCGTTCGTCGAGTTGTGTTCCGTTCGGTCGTCCGAGCTCTATAGTGACTCGGCACCCGGCGATGAAGTCAGCCTACTACGGCAAGATCAGGTTGTCAGGGGATTCCTTGGCGGGTTTTTTCGAGAAGCGAAAGTGATCCCAATCACAATACTATTAATATGAGAACAAGCTGGGAATCACCTTGGAGCATGCTGGCCCCAAATAAGGACAACAGGCGAGGTATGGGGACTTCCGCAACAGCGAATAACAAGGGAATCAGCAACCGGGACTGGCGTCAACGTCGTAATTCCAACCTCGTGAGCCCACACCGCCACGGCCATTCGAATGGCTATTCATCGATTCCCCACAAATCCGATTGGAGACATCTCGAAGTAGAGAGCGATTACTCTCGTGTTCATTCTGCGCACGAGCGAGGGGTCGCTTAGAATAACCACTGAAAGAAAGGACAGCCTAAATTCGGGCCGGTTCCCGGTACTCGCCCCACTCCTCGCGCAGGGCACCGCAGATCTCCCCGAGAGTCGCCTCGGCGCGGGCGGCCTCCAGGATCGGCTCGATGAGGTTCCCCGTGCCTCGCGCGGCGGCCACCACGCCCTCCAGCGCACGGCGCACGGCGGTGTCGTCGCGCTCGACTCGGCGGCGCTCCAGGATCCGGCGCTGCTCCCGCTCGATCTCCCCCGAGATCCGCAGGATCTCCAGCTCGGGCGTGATCGTCTCGGTCAGCTCGGTGACGCCCACGATGTGCTTGGCGCCCTCCTCGAGCTGCTGCTGATAGACGAACGCCGCCTCGGCGATCTGCGCGTTGAACCAGCCGTCCTCGATACCGCGCAGGATGCCGGTGGTGACCGGCCCGATCTCGTGCCGCCCCGGTTCGGCCAGCGCCGCCCGGGTGATCTCGGCCGGGTCATCGCCACCGGGAGCGTCGGCCGGCCCCGCCTCGCCGCCCAGCGCGAGGATCTGGAGGAACAGCTCCTCCGCGGCCGCCTCGATCTGGTCGGTCAGGGCCTCGACGTACCAGGAGCCGCCCAGCGGGTCGGCCACGCTGGTCACGCCCGTCTCGTCCCGCAGGACCGCCTGGGTCCGCAGGGCGATCTCGGCGGCCTGGTCGGACGGCAGCGCGAGCGTCTCGTCCAAGGCGTTGGTGTGCAGCGAGTTCGTGCCGCCGAGGACCGCGGCCAGCGCTTCGACGGCGGTGCGAACGACGTTGTTGTAGGGCTGCTGGGCGGTCAGGGAGACCCCGGCGGTCTGGGTGTGGAACCGCAGCCACTGGGCGCGCTCGGTCTCGGCGCCGTAGACGTCGCGCATCCACTTGGCCCAGATGCGTCGCGCGGCCCGGAACTTGGCGACCTCCTCGAAGAAGTCGATGTGGGCGTCGAAGAAGAACGACAGCCCCGGAGCGAACCGGTCGACGTCCAGGCCGCGGGAGCGCCCGAGCTCCACGTACGAGAAGCCGTCGGCGAGCGTGAAGGCCAGCTCCTGCGCGGCGGTCGAGCCGGCCTCACGGATGTGGTAGCCGGAGACCGACAGGGGCTTGTAGCGGGGGATGTTGGCCTCGCAGTACTCCATGAGGTCGCCGATGAGCCGCAGGTGCGGCTCGGGCGGGAAGAGCCACTCCTTCTGGGCGATGTACTCCTTGTGGATGTCGGTCTGGAGGGTGCCGTCCAGGGTCGACAGGTCGACGCCCTGGCGCTCGGCGGCGGCCAGGTACATGCAGAAGATCGGCACGGCCGGGCCCGAGATCGTCATCGAGGTGGTGTTCTCGCCCAGGTCGATGCCGTCGAAGAGCAGGTCCATGTCGGCGGTGGAGTCGATCGCCACGCCGCAGTGCCCGACCTCGCCGGCCGAGGCGTCCTCGTCGGAGTCGCGGCCCATGAGCGTCGGCATGTCGAAGGCGACGCTGAGCCCGCCGCCGCCGGCGCCCAAGAGCATCTTGTAGCGCTCGTTGGTCTGCCGGGCGTTGCCGAAGCCGGAGAACTGGCGGATCGTCCAGGCCCGGCCCCGGTATCCGGTCGGGTAGAGGCCGCGGGTGAACGGGTACTCGCCGGGCCAGCCGATGCGCTCCATGCGCGGATCGGCCGTGCCATCAGGCGGCCCGTAGACCGGGTCGACCTCCATGCCGGAGAGGGTGGTGAAATCGGCGTCCCGCTTGCGGGCGGCTTCGTAGCGCTGCCGCCAGCGCTTGCGGGCTGCGGCGATCTCCTCAGGGTCCACGTCGACACCTCATCATCGTCTTCGGCGAAGCTCGCGTCGGCACCTTCGTCCGGCCGCGGCGTTCGGACTGAAAAACGCTCCGGTCTCCAGCCTACCCGGCGGCTGAACGAGCGTTAAGGACCCGAGGCTAACGCACTCGGGTCGGCGTTCCCGACGCGGGCGAGGCGGCCGGTCACAGTTCGCGCCAGGCCCGGAACGCCTCGAGCTCCACGGCCACCAGCTGACCCGGGTGGAACAGCTGCGCGACGGTCACCACGGTCGCGGCCGGTTTCACGACCCCGAAGAACTCGCCGTGGACCCGGCCGACCGGGTCGGCATGGGCCGGGTCGGTGACGTACAGCCGGGTGCGGACCACGTCGGCCACGCTCCCTCCGGCGTGCACCATCGCGTCCAGCGCCGTCCTGAACGCCTCCTTCGCCTGCGCGCCGGGATCGTCGATGAGACTCGGCCGCCCGTCGACGTCGGCGGTGCAGGCGCTCGTGACCACGAGCGGACCGACCGCCACGGCCCTGGAATAGCCGTAGAGCTGCGCCCACGGTCCCGACTCCTCGACCCTGTGGACCAGAGCCATGCGCGCCTCCCCTGTGCCTACGACTCCTTCAGCAGGTTCAACGCTTCAGCGACGGTGAAGTTACGCTCATACAGCGCCGTGCCGACGATCACGCCTTCGACACCGGCCTCGGTCAGGCCCGCCAACGCGCGCAGATCGTCCAGCGACGACACCCCGCCGGAGGCGATGACCGGTTTGTCGGTCGCCTCGCACACGCTCCGCAGCAGCTCCAGGTTGGGGCCCGAGAGCATCCCGTCGCTCTTGACGTCGGTGACCACGTAGCGGGCGCAGCCGGCGCGCTCGAGGCGCTCGAGGGTCGCGAACAGCTCGCCGCCCTCCCGGGTCCAGCCGCGCGCGGCCAGACGGCCGCCCTTGACGTCGAGGCCGATCGCGACCCGGTCGCCGTACTCGCCGCAGACCCGGTCGCACCAGTCGGGGTTCTCCAGCGCAGCGGTGCCGATGTTGACCCGGCGCGCACCCGAGTCGAGCGCGCGCCCCAGCGTCTCGTCGTCCCTGATGCCGCCCGAGACCTCGACCCGCATGTCGACCTTCGCGACGACCTCCGCGAGCAGCTCGTGGTTGTCGCCGCGGCCGAAAGCGGCGTCGAGGTCGACCAGGTGCAGCCACTGGGCGCCTTGGCGCTGCCATTCCAGCGCCGCCTCGATCGGATCGCCGTACTGCTTGCCGGAGCCGGCGACGCCTTGCACGAGCTGGACGGCCTTGCCGCCGGTCACGTCCACGGCGGGCAGGAGTTGCAGAGTGTTCATCATGAGCCCCTAAGGTCTTTGATCCAGTTGGCGAGCAGGGCGGCGCCGGCGTCGCCGGACTTCTCCGGGTGGAACTGGGTGGCCGCGACCGGCCCCCGTTCGACGGCGGCGATGAACGGCTCGCCGTGGACCGTGATCGCCGCCAGCGCGCCGGGAGGCGCGCTCTTGGCGGCGTAGGAGTGGACGAAGTAGAACCGCTCGGCCGGGTCGATGCCGGCGAACAGCCGCATCCGGGCCGGGGCCTCGACGGTGTTCCACCCCATGTGCGGCACCCGGTCGGCCTCGAGCCGGTCGACGCGGCCCTCGAAGACGCCCACGCCCGCGGTCTCGACGCCGTGCTCGACGCCCTCGGCGAACAGCACCTGCTCGCCGACGCAGATGCCGAGCACGGGGGCCTCGGCGGCGGCGCGCTCGCGGATGACCGCGTCGAGCCCGTGCTCGGCGACGCCGGCCATGCAGGCGGCGAAGGCGCCGACGCCGGGCACGACGAGGCCGTCGGCGCGCCTGGCGGCGTCGAGGTCGCTGGTGAGCGCCACGTCGCCTCCGGCGCGCTCGAGCGCGCGGAAGGCGGAGCGGAGGTTCCCCGAGCCGTAGTCGAACAGGGCGACGCTCGGCTTGGCCACTGGTCTCTCCTAGCCGTAGATGAGGTAGAGGCCGCCGAGGAAGGCGGCCGCCGCTATGACGGCGCAGACGATGGAGGCGGCGGTCTTCTCGTTCTTGCGCAGGCTTTGGGCGCCTCCGAGGAGGACGCCGGCCAGGGCCATGAGCAGGATCGGGCCGACGTACTCGTTCACAGCACGCCCTTGGTCGACGGGATCTCGTCGCCTTCGATGCGCGTGGCGTGCCTCAGCGCGCGGGCCAGGGCCTTGAACTGCGCTTCGACGACGTGGTGGGCGTCGGGCTTCTGGCCCGGGTTCGCCGCGCGGAGCACGCTGATGTGCAGGCAGATCCGCGCGTGGTAGGCGAAGGACTCCAGGATGTGCCGGGTCATGGAGGTCGGGTAGTCGGTGTTGATCATCGGGGCGATGTCGACCGGCTCCTCGTGGACCGTGTACGGCCGGCCCGAGAGGTCGACCACGGCGCGGGCGAGGACCTCGTCGAGCGGCACGGAGGCGTCGGCGAAGCGGACGACGCCGGCCTTGTCGCCGAGGGCCTCGGCGAAGGCCTGGCCGAGCGCGATGGCCGTGTCCTCCATGGTGTGGTGCGCGTCGATGTGCAGGTCGCCCTTGACGTCGATCTTGAGGTCGAAGCCGCCGTGCTTGCCGAGCTGGTGGAGCATGTGGTCGAAGAACCCGACGCCGGTGGCGACCTCGACGGTCTTCTCGGTGCCGTCCAGGTCGACGTGGACGTCGACGTGGGTCTCTCCGGTGCTCCGGACGATGCGGGCTTGGCGGCTCACTGTTGCTGCTCCTCGAACAATGCTGGTCGCTGCGCCATCACGGTGTCGATGGCGTCCAGGAATGCGGTGGTCTCTGCTTCGTTGCCGGCGGTGACGCGCAGTCGGCCGGGGAGTCCGACGTCCCGTACGAGGACGCCTCGCTCTAGGACGGCCCGCCAGACGGCGGGCGCGTCGGCGAGGCCCCCGATGAGGACGAAGTTGGCGTCCGAGTCGGCCACCGGGAGTCCCTTGGCGCGGAGGTGGTCGACGATCCGGTCGCGCTGGCGCTTGAGTTCGTCGACTTCGGCCTGGAGCTTGTCGGCGCAGGCCAGTGCCCCGCGGGCGGCGGCCTGAGTGAGGCTCGAGAGGTGGTACGGCAGGCGCACCAGCAGGAGCTTCTCGACCAGTTCGGGGTCGGCGGCGAGGTAGCCGACTCGGGCTCCGGCGAAGGCGAAGGCCTTGCTCATGGTGCGGGTGACCACGAGGCGCGGGCGGCCCTCGAGTCGGCCGAGCGCGGTGCTCCCGGGGTCGCGGGCGAACTCGGCGTAGGCCTCGTCGACGACGACGATGCCTCGGGCGGCCTCGTAGGCGGCGTCGATGACGTCGGGTTCGAGCGCGGTGCCGGTCGGGTTGTTCGGCGAGACGAGGAAGACCAGGTCCGGGTCGTGCTCGGCGATGGCGTCGCGCACGTAGCCGGGGCTGAGCGTGTAGTCGGCCTCGCGTCCGGCGTCGACGAAGGCGGTGCCGGTGCCGCGCGCCAGCAGCGGGTGCATCGAGTAGGAGGGCATGAAGCCCAGGACGGTGCGTCCGGGGCCGCCGAAGGCCTGGAGCAGCTGCTGGAGGATCTCGTTGGAGCCGTTGGCGGCCCATACGCGGTCGGCGGTGAGGCCGTGGCCGCCCGCTGTTCGAGCGAGGTGGGCGGCGAGGTCGTCGCGGAGGGCCGCGGCGTCGCGGTCGGGGTAGCGGTTGAGGCCCCGGACCTGGGCCGCGAGGTACCGCTCGACCACCTCTGCGACGTCGTCGGGGATCGCGTAGGCGTTCTCATTGGTGTTGAGCTGCACCGGGACCTCGAGCTGCGGCGCGCCGTAAGGCGACTGCCCGCGCAGGTCCTCGCGCAGCAGTTTCTCGATCTCGCTCATGAGGGGAACCTCGCCGAGACGGCCTCGCCGTGGCCGGGGAGGTCCTCGGATTCGGCGAAGGCCACCACGTCGTCGGCCACCTGCGCGAGCGCTTCGCGGGAGTAGTCGACGATGTGCACCCCGCGCAGGAAGGTGTGGACGCTGAGGCCGGCCGAGTGGCGGGCGCATCCGCCGGTCGGCAGGACGTGGTTGGAGCCGGCGCAGTAGTCGCCGAGGGACACCGGCGAGTACGCGCCGACGAAGATCGCTCCGGCGTTGCGGACGCGGTCGGCCATGGAGCGGGCGTCGGCGGTCTGGATCTCCAGGTGCTCGGCGGCGTAGGCGTCGGCGACGGCGAGCGCCTCGTCCATGTCGGCGACGAGGATCGCGCCGGACTGCTCCCCCGCCAGGGCGGTGGCGATGCGTTCGCGGTGGCGGGTGGCCGGCACGCGCCGCTCGAGTTCGGCGTCGACGGCGTCCGCCAGAGCGGTCGAGTCGGTGATGAGGACGCTGGCGGCGGCCGGGTCGTGCTCGGCTTGGCTGATGAGGTCGACCGCGACGTGGGCGGGGTCGGCTCCGGCGTCGGCGACGATCGCGATCTCGGTGGTGCCCGCTTCGGCGTCGATGCCGACCAGGCCCTTGACGGCCCGTTTGGCGGCGGTGACGTAGATGTTGCCCGGGCCGGTGATCATGTCGACCGGTTCGCACTCTCCGGCGCCGTAGGCGAACATGCCGACGGCGGCCGGGCCGCCGACGGCGTAGACCTCGTCGATGCCGAGCAGGCCGGCCACGGCCAGGATGCCGCGGTCGGGCAGGCCGCCGGCGGTCTTCTGCGCCGGGGAGGCCAGCGCGACGGACTCGACGCCGGCGATCTGGGCGGGCACGGCGTTCATGATGACGCTGGAGGCGAGCACGGCGAGCCCGCCGGGCGCGTACAGCCCGACCCGGCCGACCGGCAGGTAGCGCTCGGTGACGACGCCGCCGGGCGCGACCTCGGTGACGACCTCGGGGAGTCGTTGGGCCTCGTGTGCGGCGCGGACCCGCTCGATGGAGGTCTCGTAGGCGCGGCGCAGGGCCGGGTCGAGTTCGGCGACGGCGGCTTTGACGGCGGCCTCGGGGACGCGCAGGTGCTCCAGATGCACGCCGTCGAAGCGTTCGACGGTCTCGACGACCGCGTCTTCGCCGCGGTCGGCGATGTCGTCCAGCAGCGGCTGGATCTGCCGCAGGGCGGCGTTCACGTCGAAGGCGGCGCGAGGCAGCAGTTCGCGCAGGGCGCGGACGGCGTAGTCGGCTACGGCTCCTGAAAGGTCGATGCGTCTGAGCACGCTACAAGCGTAGTTGGCGCCGGTTCGGCCGCTACAGGGATACCGCTATTCGGGAACGCCGGACCGAAGGCTGGACCGGCGCGACCAGCCTGCGCAGACGGTGTAGGTGAACACCGCCGCCAGGGCCATCACCGCCAGCGCGCCGAGCTGGAGCGAACCGAGCGCCGCTGTGACATCGCCGACCTTGATCGAGTTCCAGGCCGAGGCGGGGTCGAGCTCGACGAACAGGACCGACGGGGGCCGCCACATGTGCACGCCCGGCGGGGCCTGCTGGACGGCGTCCCAGAACTGCTCCCATTCGCGGCGGCCGAGGCGCCAGGCGACGACCTGGCAGGCGACCGAGCCGATCACCAGGCCGAGCATGACCGCCGGGCCGCGCCGGTCGCGCATCGCCGACCAGGCGACGAGCGCCACCACGATGCCCAGGACGAGACCGAGGCCGGAGAAGTACAGGTCGGCCATGACGTAGCCGTCGGTGTAGGACTCGGCGTGGGCCCAGCCGCCGTCGAGGGTGACGATTTCCACTCTGGGGGTGATGAGCTGCCAGAGTATGGCGAAGGGGAAGCCGAGGGAGGTCAGCACGACCGCGAGCACGCCGGCGGCCAGGAGGTCCCGGCCGAGGGTGCGGCGCTGTCGGGCAGGGGGCGGTGCGTGCTCGTCGGCCCGGTCGTCGCCGGGCCGGAGTTCGGCGGTGCGCTCGACGTCGTCTGTCACGCCGATGATCCTGCCACAGCGGCGCAAGCGGCTCCCGGGCCGCAGGCCCAGGGCGCCTTCGACGACTCCCGGCGAGCTCGAATCCGAGTCCATTCGTTCGCTCGCCGGGCTGGTTCATGGCTCGCAGGCTTCGCCAAGGGCGCCGAAGGCGGTCCGGCTGCCGGGGTCGTGACCGGGCCGCCTGACAACGCAGCGAGCGGGCACATGGCTCGTGCCGCGAGGCGGCGTCGAGTTCGGGTGGCGGTGGGCGACGGGCGGGCCGGATACGGCCCGGCCGTGGCTATTGAACGGGCCCTAAAGGCCGTCGACGATGGTGGCGGCGGCTTCGAACCAGGCCAGGCGGGTGCCGGGGCGCAGGGCGGAGAACTCGATCTTCGCGCCCGGTTCCAGGGCCGGATCGTAGGGCACCACGGCGACGGCGCGGGTCCGCGAGGCGAAGTGCTTGCGCAGGTCCTCCAGCAGCGGCCCGGAGTTCGGGGTCGGCATCGACAGCAGCGTCACCGCGTCGCGGACCAGGTGGCCGTAGCCGTTCTCTTCGAGCAGGTCGAGCATCCAGTCGGCCGAGAACGCGGCGTCCTCGCGGGGCACGGTGGTGACCACGAGGCGGTCCACGGACGACACGACGGTGCGCCAGTTGGCGGACTCGACGTTGTTGCCGGTGTCGATGCAGACGATCTGGTGGGTGCGGGTGAGGATGTCGAGCACCCGCAGGACCGTGGTCGGGTCGAGCTGGCGCTGGAGCTTGGGGTCCTCGTCGCCGGCGAGGACGTCGAAGGAGCCGTCGGCGGAGTGGCGGAGGAACTCGTCGAGGTGCTCGGGCAGATTGACGCCGGCGGCCTCGACCTGGTCGAGGTGCTCGACGAGGTGGCGGATGGTGCGGCCGTGGCGCGCCGAGCCGGCGCGCAGCCCTAGCGTGCCGCGCAGCTCGTTGTCGTCCCAGGCGATCACTCCGCCGCCTCGGGCGGTGCCCATCGCGGCGGCCGACAGGACCGTGGCGGTGGTCTTGTGGACGCCGCCCTTGGGGTTGATGAAGGCGATGACCTGGCTGCGGCCGAGTTCGCGGCGGAGCCGCTCGACCGTGGCCGGATCGGGCCGGCCGTCGGGGACGGGCTGGCGCCGGGGCGCCTGCGGGGGGAGCCCTTGGGGGACGACGCGCGGCGGGGTCTGCGGCGGCAGCTGCTGGGGCACCGGTCGGCGTCCGGCGGACGGGGCCGAGGTCGGGTGGGGGGACGGCGGAGGGGAGGCGTACCGCTCCTGTGGCGGCGGCGAGGCGTACGTCTCCCGTGGCGGGGGCGACGGCGTCTGCTGGGCGCCGCCTCGGCCGCGTCCGCGTCCGAGCAGGTTCTTCCAGCGGGAACCGGAATCCCCGCGATCACCGCTCCAAGCTTCGGGTGAGCCCACGCGCAACCTCCTCTCGGCCAGGCAGAATGACCACGCCTTTCCCGGCCGGACAACTACCACCCGCGACTATTAGAACACAACGATTCCTCAAGGCCCGTTGTGAATCGCTGGGCGGGCGGCGCCGCGGGTGAGGCATGCATTACGTGCGGCGCATCGTCGCGTCCGCCGTTATCGGTCCACCTGAAGTCTAGTGGTCCCTCATTGGTCGGCCCGCAACCGCGCCAGCGCCGACTGGAGATCGTCGGGGTACTCGCTCTCGAAGGTGACGGTGACTCCTGTTCCGGGGTGGACGAACTCGAGCCGGTAGGCGTGCAGCCATTGCCTGGTCAGGCCCAGTTTCTCGGACATGGTGGGATCGGCTCCGTAGGTGGCGTCGCCGACCAGCGGGTGCCCGAGGGCCGAGAAGTGGACGCGGATCTGGTGGGTCCTGCCGGTCTCCAGGCCGACGTCCATCAGCGAGGCGCCGGGGAAGACCTCGAGGGTGTCGTAGTGGGTGACGCTCGGCTTGCCGTCGGCGACCACGGCCCACTTGTAGTCGTGCCGCGGGTGCCGTCCGATCGGCGCCTCGACCGTGCCCGACAGCGGGTCGGGGTGCCCTTGGGCCACCGCGCGGTAGCGCTTGGAGACGCGGCGCTCCCTGAAGGCCCGCTTGAGTTCGGAGTAGGCGCGCTCGCTCTTGGCGACGACCATGGCCCCGGAGGTGCCCACGTCCAGGCGGTGCACGATGCCTTGGCGCTCCTCGGCGCCGTGGCTGCTGAGCCGGTGCCCGGCGGCGGCCAGGCCGCCGGTGACGGTCGGGCCGGTCCATCCGGGGCTGGCGTGGGCGGCGACGCCCACGGGCTTGTCGACCACGACGATGTCGTCGTCGGCGTACAGCACGTTCAGTCCCTCGACCGGCTCGGCGCGGGCGGTCGCCACGTCGGCCGGCGGCGGCGGGAGGGTCACCTCGAGCCAGGCGCCGGCGATGACGCGCTCGGACTTGGTGGAGCAGGGCCGTCCGTCGACGGTGACGTCGCCGGAGGTGACCAGTTCGGCGGCGACGGTGCGCGACAGGCCCATCAGCCGTGAGACCACCTGGTCGACCCGTTGCCCCTCGAAGCCCTCGGGGACCGGCAGCGAGCGCGTCTGGCGCTCGAGGATCACCGTTCGCCCTCCTCGGTCGTGTGGCCGCGGGCCGCCGGCGAGAAGCCGCGGCCGGTCAGCTCCAGCAGGATGATGAGCGCCACCCCGCACACCAGCGAGGAGTCGGCGAGGTTGAAGATCGGGAACGCCTGCCCGTGCGGCTGGAAGACGCTGATGAAGTCGACCACGTGCCCGGTCCCGATGCCGGACTCGGTGAAGAAGTGCCGCAGGCCGCCGTCGAACCAGGTCGACGGGTCGGACGGCTCGCGCAGGACCCGGTCGACGAGGTTGCCGGCCGCGCCGCCGAGCACCAGGCCGATCGCGACGGCCCAGGCCGGGTAGACGATCTTGCGCGCCAGGACGATGAGGAAGGCCACCACGCAGGTGGCGATGATCGCCAGGATCCACGTGTAATCGGTGGCGATGCTGAAGGCCGCGCCGGGGTTCCAGGTCAGGCTGAGGTAGAC
The DNA here is from genome assembly GCF_054779575.1 of Glycomyces halotolerans. Lineage (NCBI taxonomy): Bacteria > Bacillati > Actinomycetota > Actinomycetes > Glycomycetales > Glycomycetaceae > Glycomyces > Glycomyces halotolerans. Next base: position 163,963 of record NZ_BAAGXZ010000004.1, on the reverse strand, counting down.
CAGTCCGCCGAGGATCCGGATCGGTTCGTCCGGGTCGAGGCGCTCGACCGCGAGCGCCTTGGTGATCTGGTCCAGGCCGATCGCGGCGGCGGCGATCAGGTAGCAGGCCAGCATGAGTCCGGGCCTGCGCTTCGGCGTGCGGTCGTCGGGACTGGGCGTCCGGTCCTCCTGCTCCTGGGCGTCGGCTTCGGCGGTGTCGGAGTGCGTGTCCTCGCTCAGCGTCGTTCCTCCAGCTGTTTGCAACTGACGCAGAGCGTAGCCGACGGGAACGCGGCCAAGCGCGCCGCCGGGATCGGGTTGCCGCACCTCTCACATATGCCGTAGTCGCCGTCGTCGAGCCGCTCGAGCGCATGGCTGACCTGGCGGATGCGCTCGGAGATGGCGCCGGCCAAGGCGACCTCGTGCTCGTGTTCGACGGTCTTGGAGCCGGAGTCGATCTGGTCGTCGCCGGCGGTGTCCGAAAGCCGTTCGCGCTGGGCGGTGGCGATCGAGTCGATGAAGCGCTGCTGCTCTTCGACGAGCTCGTCGAGCCGCTCTTTGAGCGCGGTCCGCAGTTCGGCCTGCTCGGATTCGGTCCGGTGGGCGGGGGCGTCGGCCCCGGCGCCCGGAGCGCTCCCGTCGCCGGCCGGCTTCGAGGCGGTCTTCTTCGCCGTCGCCTGCTTGGCGGCCGACCCCTTGGCGGTGGTCTTCTTCTTCACCGCCTTCTTCGACGCCTGCTTCGCGGCCTTCTTCTGGGTTTTCTTGGCAGCACTCATGACGGGCCTCTGGAGGGGTGTGTCGGTTCCGGTTCCGGTCGGTTCAAGGCAGTCCGGAAGCGCGCACGCTCATCCGCTCCGGATCGGGCGTCGTGCATCCTGGCTCCCCAATTCGCGTACCTCATGACACCTCGTCAAGACGAGGACAATGCGCGGTGAGCTCCGCAATGAGGACGCACGCCGCGCAATTAAGCTCACAGGATACGCAAGACCTGCAAGTAGGTCAATTACTTCGGGAACTTGGTCACGGACTGTCCGTACCGGTCAGCGGCCGGCGAGCGTGGCCGGCGCGGTCAGGAGCCGGGTGACCGGCTCGCACAGCGAGCAGGGCGTGAAGCCGAGTTCGACGGCCTCGGCCACCGGCAGCGGCTCGGGGTCGCGGCCGACCAGGTGGACGCAGCCGCCGTGGTGGAACCGGGGCCGGCCGTCGACGACCGAGACCTGGGCGTCCAGGCGCATGAGCGCGGCGGCGTCGACCCGGGACATGTGCTGCTCGGCGGGCTCGTCACCCGGCTGGCCGGTGGTGTCGCGCCGACCCGGCCCGGCCGCGGCGGCGCCGCCTTGGCGCGGCGGCGTCTCGAAGCGGAGTTCGGGCTCGCGATCGACGACGTAGTCGGTCGGTTCGAAGACGCGGCCGCGGACGACGGGGATCTCGGTGGTCGGCGTGTCGGACAGGCCGATCCGGGACAGTTCCTGAGTGTCGTCGGCGGCCGGGCGCCGGTGCGAGGCGGGACGGCGCCGCGCTCGGGCGGAGGCGCCGACGTAGAGCGCCAGTCCGGCGCCCATGCTGGCCGCGATCGAGGCGGCGAGCAGCTGGTTGTTGCCGGTGGCCAGGCCGATGGTCAACAAGACCGCCGCAGTGACGAGGATCAGCAGGCTGCTGACGATCACGACGAGTCGCCTCCCCCAGCGCGACGGGTCTCCACCCTGTCGCGCGGTCCCGAGCGGCCCGCCGGGCCGCCCCTCTGAACGCATGAGTGGCGGCGGGGGCCGTTCGAGCCGCATGTCGGCTCGGCCCCCGCCCGCTCACCTATGTCTAACGAGGCGACGCCCGTTCAGGTTATGGCCTGGAATCGATCGGACCTCCGAGATTCGTCAGCCGCGAGCCCCCGGCAGGCCGGCGAAGCTCCCCGACCTCGACGGGCCCTTCCCGGTGCGCTCGTTCTCGACCGACGCGGCCTCCTCGACCGAGGAGTCGTCGTCGCGCTGCTGGCCGTTGAGGTCGCGCAGCTGGCTCTCGAGGTAGAGCTTCAGCCTGGTCCGGTACTCGCGCTCGAAGGTCTTGAGCTCCTCGATGTGCTTGAGCAGCGACGCGCGCTTCTCTTCGAGGGCGCCCATGACCTTCTGGCGCTCCTGCTCGGCCTCGATCTCGAGGCGCTCGGCCTTGTCGCGGGCCTGCCCGACCAGGTCCTCGGCCTGCGAACGGGCGTCGGCCACCATGGACTCGGCCTCTCGCTGCGCCTCGGTGACCATGGTCTTGGACTCGTGCTGGGCCTCGCTCATCATGGACTTGGCTTCGCGGTGCGCCTCGGTGACCAGGTTGTCGGCCTCGCGACGCGAGTCTTCCAAGTGCTCGTCGGCGGTGCGCTGGGCGACCATGAGCAGCCGGAGCGCTTCCTGCTCGCCGCCGGCACCGCCCTCGCCCTGCGGACTGCGCTGCTCCAGCTGCTGCTGCAGCTGTTGGATCTGCTGCTGAGCGGCCACCATCTGCTGGTGGGTCTCGTGCAGTTCTGCCTCCAGCTCACGAACCTGCTGCTCGGCGGCGTGCTTCTCCCGCTGCACCCGATCGAGTGCGGCGGCCATCTCGGCGTGGTCGGCGGCCCCGGGGGGAGCACCGGCGCGGAGACTCTCAAGCTGAGCGCGAAGTTCGCCGTTCTCATCGCTGAGGCGTGCGAGTTCGCGCTCCACCTCGTCGAGGAAGCCGTCGACCTCGTCCTCGTCGTATCCGCGCTTTCCGAGCATGGGTTTCTTGAACGTGACGTTGTGAACGTCTGCTGGGGTCAGCGGCATTCGAAACTCCTTCTCGCTAATCGCCTGGCGGCAGGCCACAGGACACCATACGGGTCTCGCACCACTCCCCCACCGCCACTACACGATCGCCCGTCCGATGACGAAATCCATCAGGATCCACACGATCAAGAGCAGCGCCAGGAACGCCAGATCAATCGATACACTACCAAGCCTGAGAGGCGGGATCACCTTCCTCAACCCCTTCAGGGGAGGGTCGGTCACGCTGAAGACGGACTCGAGCAGCGCGGCGGCCCGGGGTCCGGGCTGCCATCTCCGGGAGAACTGGACGACCACGCTGCCGACCAGACGCGCCAGAAGGAACAGGTAGAAGACGAAGAGCGCCAGATAGATCAGCTGCAGTGCCAGGTTCACGGTAGGCAGTATCCCTCAGTCAGGACTGGTTGAAGAAACCGCCCTCGGCGATCTTCGCCTTGTCCTCGGCGGTCACTTGCACGTGCGGGGGAGAGAGCAAGAACACTCGGTTCGTCACCCGCTCGAAGGAGCCGCGGGTGCCGAAGATGAGCCCGGCGGCGAAGTCGACCAGACGCTTGGCGTCGGCCTCCTCCATCTCCGAGAGGTTCATGATGACGGGGGTGCCGTCGCGGTAGCGCTCGCCGATGGTGCGGGCCTCGTTGTACGTCGTCGGGTGCAGCGTGGTGATCCGGTAGTTCTGCCGGGACTCCTCCTCCGAGGGCACCGGACGCACCGGCGGCACGTCGGCCAAGGCCAGGTTGTCCCGGGTCAGGGGCGTCACCGATCCGGACCCGCGGTTGAGCTGCCGGACGGTGCCTCGATCGTCGCCGCGCCCGATCCGGCCGGTGGTGCGCTGGGTGTGGCGGCTGCGGGCCGGCTCTTCATCAGCGAATTCGTCGTTGTCGTCGTAGGCGGGATAGCCGCGGTCCTCTTCGTCTTCGATGAGGCCGAGCCATACGCCTGCCTTCCGCATCGCGCCCATCGATCGTGCTCCCTCCTCGGGCCGCCCCTGTTGAGTCAGGTACGCGGTCTCATCCTAGCGCCGACTCCTTACACGGATGTGTTTTTGATCCAATACCCGCCGGACGCGGGGAGGACCGGTATCGAATGCCCATACCTTACGCCATCGGTTCACGTTCACCGAGTACGTTTCTCCCCAGTCTGACCATTGTGGCCCCACATGCGACGGCGGCGGCGAAGTCGCCGCTCATGCCCGCCGATATCTCCACTGCCGACGGCTCGATGCGCCGCACCACCGCTGAGCAGTCGGCGAGCAGTTCGAAGGCCTTGGCCGGCTCCCAGCCGAGCGGCGCCACGGCCATCACCCCGCGCAGCCGCAGACGCTCGGCCGCCGCGGCCTTCTCGGCCAGGACCGGGAGGTCGCCGATCGAGGTCCCGCCGCGCGAGGTGTCGTCGTCGAGACTGACCTGCAGGAGCACGTTGAGGTCCCGGTCATGGGAGGCGGCGGCCTTGTCGAGGGCGTCGACCAGCCGCGCCCGGTCCACCGAGTGGACCCAGTGGGCGTACTCGGCGACCGAGCGGGCCTTGTTGCGCTGCAATTGGCCCACGAAGTGCCAGCGGGCATCGAAGCCGGCCTCGGCGAGCGCGGCGGCCTTCGGCGCGGCCTCCTGGTCGCGGTTCTCCCCCAGGTCGGCCTGGCCGGCCTCGACCAGCGCCGCGGCGTCCGAGGCGGGGAAGGTCTTGGTGACGACGATGAGCCGCACCGACTCCGGTTCGCGCCCCGCCTCGGCGCAGGCGGCGTCGATGTCCGCGCGGGTCCGGGCCAGGTTGGCCCTCAGCTGCTCTCGTCGCTCGGTGTCAGGAGCCATTCTTGAGGAAGTCCGGGACGTCCACGTCGTCGAACAGGACCTTGCGCGGCTCCGGCGCGGCGGACTCGCGCAGCGGCTCGGGTTCGGCCGGCGGCTCGGGCTTCTTCTCCGGCTCCGGCGCGCCGGCGCCGATCCGGCTGGGCTGGGCCAGTTCGAATTCGGCGTTGTCGGTCTCGAAGCCGGCGGCGATGACCGTCACGCGGGCCTCCTCGCCGAGGGCGTCGTCGATGACCGCGCCGAAGATGATGTTGGCGTCGGTGTGGGCGCAGTCGGAGACGAGTTCGGCGGCGTCGTTGATCTCGAACAGGCCGAGGTCCGAGCCGCCCGCGATGGACAGCAGCACCCCGTGCGCGCCTTCCATGCTCTGTTCCAGCAGCGGCGATTCGATCGCGGCTCTGGCGGCTTCCACGGCGCGGTTCTCCCCTCTGGCCGAGCCTATGCCCATCAGCGCCGATCCGGCCCCGCTCATGACGCTCTTGACGTCGGCGAAGTCCAGGTTGATGAGCCCCGGCGTGGTGATCAGGTCGGTGATGCCCTGGACACCGGAGAGCAGTACCTGGTCGGCGAGGCGGAAGGCGTCCATCATGGAGATGGTGCGGTCGCCGAGGTGGAGGAGGCGGTCGTTGGGGATGACGATGAGGGTGTCGCACTCGTTGCGGAGATCCTCTATCCCCGACACGGCCTGGGTCTGGCGCCGTTTGCCCTCGAAGGCGAACGGGCGGGTGACGACGCCTATGGTGAGCGCGCCGAGCTTGCGGGCGATGTTGGCGATGACCGGCGCGCCGCCGGTTCCGGTGCCGCCGCCCTCTCCACAGGTGACGAACACCATGTCGGCGCCCTTGAGCACCTCTTCGATCTCGTCGCGGTGGTCTTCGCAGGCCTTCGCCCCGACCTCCGGGTTGGCTCCGGCGCCGAGGCCGCGAGTGAGCTCGCGGCCGACGTCGAGTTTCACGTCGGCGTCGCTCATCAGCAGCGCCTGTGCGTCGGTGTTGATCGCGATGAACTCGACTCCCTTGAGCCCAGCCTCGATCATCCGGTTGACAGCATTGACCCCGCCGCCTCCGACTCCAACGACTTTGATGACGGCGAGGTAGTTGTGCGGTGGTGTCATCGCGGCTGCCTTCCTTCCCTGACCGGCCCCATGGTGCGACAAACGGGATGTGCGAACACGCCCGTTCCCCCTAACGCTAACTCACAGTGGGTGCATCCGGTGCGCTGACATCGACATGTTCGTACCCGCTCGCCAACAATCGATCGGCGATGCGGGATTTCTCGTCGTTTCGACTTCCGTCCCCCCACACGAGCGTCCGTCCACCTTCGAGATACAGGGTGACCGCGGCCGGGGAGGGCGTCTCGACCCGTTCGACCTCGTCGGCGAGGTCGGACGGGAGTGATTGCAGGACTTGGATGGACTCGCGGGTGGCCAGGTCGTCCGGGCCCGGCGCGGCGAGGTCGACGTTCCAAATTGTCTCGGATATTTCGGCGACTTCGTCGAAGACGACTCCTTCGGAATCGACCATGAGAAAAGTCTCGTCGCCGGTCGGCACGGCCAGATATGGTTCGCGCTCGGTCACCTTGATGAGCACTCCGCTCGGCCATGACCGAGCGACGTCGACTGATTTCACCTCCGGAAGTGAGGCCACTTCGGAGGCGATGGCGTCGAGATCGGCGAGCAGAATCGACCGATCGAGCGAACCGTCCGCGGCCTCGGCCACGACGGCCGGATCGAGGATGCTCGTACCCGTGACGCGGACGTCCTTGACGGCGAACGGCGGCGTGGTCAGGACGACGATCAAGGCGGTCGCGACCACGGCGACGATCCCGATGAGCCACAGGCGCGCGCGGCGGCCCGGGACACCGCGCCGTACGACGTGGACCAGTCGCCACGGGCCCTGATCGGTCTGCTCGCGTCGACCCCGCATCGCTCGATGATGCCACGCGATCGCCGGACGGGGGTGGCGACATGCCCGCGAGCTCGTATAAGGTTAGGCAAACCTTACCCTGATGGAGGAGATGCGCGTGACGACGCAGACCGCCGACCCGGCTCTCGAGACCGTCCGTCCCTGGCAGCCGTTCCGCTCCCGGGTGAAGGGGCTGCGGCACCTGAGCCCGTCGTTCCTGCGCGTCACGTTCACCGCCGATGCCTTGCGGCACTTCGCCGACAACGGGTACGACCAGCGGATCAAACTGATCTTCCCGGCCCCCGCGTGCGGCTTCGCGAAGCTGCCGACGAGCGACCGCTGGTACTCCGAGCTGCGGGCCCTGCCGGAGGACGAGCAGTGCCAGGTTCGCACCTACACCGTCCGGGCGGTGCGCCGGGAGGCCGCCGAAGTCGACGTCGACATGGTCCTCCACGAACCCGAGCCCGGATGCGCCGCCCCCGCGCTGCATTGGGCCCGCAACGCGCGCATCGGTGACGAGCTGGTGCTGCTGGGTCCGGACGCGCGCTTCGACGGCGTCCACGGCGGCGTCGACTTCCACGCTCCCGACGGCGCCGAGCTGCTCATCGCGGGCGACGAGACCGCCGCGCCCGCGATCGCGGCGATCCTCGAGCGGCTCCCGATCACGGCCCGCGGCAACGCGTTCATCGAGGTGCCCGAGCCCGCCGACGCGCTCGAATTGGACGGCCCGCCCGAGCTGGCGGTGCACTGGCTGCCCCGGGACGGCGGCGCGTGGGGAGACCGGCTGGTGCCCGCGGTGGCCGAGGCCGCGAAGCGACTCGACCTGCCCAGGACGCCCGAAGCGGTCGAGGAGATCGACGTCGACAGCGAGACCCTGTGGGACCTGCCGGCCGAGCCGGCGGGGTGCGGTTCCTACGTGTGGATCGCCGCCGAGGCCGGTGTCGTCAAGACCTTGCGCCGCACCGTCCGCCAAGACCTGGGGCTGCCGAAGGCATGCGGCGCCTTCATGGGCTACTGGCGCCACGGCCGCGCCGCCGCCTAGAGCCCGATTCCGGGCCCGCGGCCGCTCCGCGGGCCCGGTCGGTCAGCGCAGGATGTCGTCGGGCATCAGCGAAATCGGCGGGGCGCCCATGGTCACCACGATGTCGCCCGCGGAGGCGAGGCCTCTCACGGCCGCGGGGACGTCGTCCCAATCGGCGACGAAGACCTTGTCCTCCTCGGGAAGGTCGATGACCTCGGCGAGCTTCGCGCCGCCCTCCCCTTCGGGGATCTCCTCGCCGGGCCCGAAGATCTCCATCACCACGACCTTGTCGGCCTTGCCGAGCGCCTCGGCGATCTCGGCGCGCATCTCCACGGTCCGGTAGACCCGGTACGGCAGGAACACCACGATCAGGCGGCCGGGCGCGGCCACCTCCTTCAACGTCTCGATCGCAGCGGTCATCGCCGTGGGGTGGTAGGCGTACTCGTCGTAGACGTGGAATCCGCCGGTCTCGCCGCGCTTCTCGAAGCGGCGCTTGACACCGCCGAACGAGGCGATGCCCTTGGCGATGGTGTCCGCGTCGAGGCCGAGGTGCAGGCCCACCGCGATCGCCGCGCCCGAGTTCAACGCGATGTGCGCGCCCGGCATCGGCAGGTGGAACCGGCCGAGCCGCTCCCCGTGCACCAGCACCGAGTAGTCGACGCCGTCCTTGTGGGACTCGACCTCGCCGACCCGGATGTCGGCCGCCTCGGCGAAGCCGTACGTGGCGACGGTGCGGCCCTCACCGCGGAAGCGCTCGGCCAGCGCGGCGGTGCCCGGGTTGTCGGCGCACAGCACCAGCAGGCCGTCCTTGCCGGTGTTGCGGCAGAACCGATCGAACGCCACGGTCAGCGACTCCACGTCGCCGTAGGTGTTGAGGTGGTCGAGGTCGATGTTGGTGACCACGCCGACCTCGGGCCGGTAGCGCAGGAACGACCGGTCGGACTCGTCGGCCTCGGCCACGAAGTACTCGCCGTCGCCGTGCGCGCCGGTGTGGGCGCCGATGATCTCGCCGCCGTTGACGTACGACGGGTCCTTTCCCGCGTGCTCGAGCATCTGGACGATGATCGCGGTGGTGGTGGTCTTGCCGTGGGTGCCGGTCACGACCACCGACCGGCGTCCGGTCATCGCCGCCGCCAGCGCTTCGGAGCGGTGCATGACCGGGATGCCGCGTTCGCGCGCTTCGACCACTTCGACGTGCCGGTCGTTGATCGCGGTCGACCGGATCACGGTGTCGATGCCGTCGAGGTTGGAGGCGGCGTGCTCCCGGTGGAGCTCCACGCCGAGCCGTTCGAGCTCGGGCAGGCTCGGCCAGTCCTTGGTCTCCGATCCGGAAACCGGCAGTCCGCGCGTGGCGTACAGGCGGGTCAGCCCGTTCATGCCGACGCCGCCGACGCCGATGAACAGCGTCCGGCCGAGGTCCTCGGCGGTGACGCCCTCGTCGATCGGCGAGGACAGGTCGTTGGGGTCCTTGGTCATCGTCGCTCCACCGCTTTCAGCGTCCCGTGCCTCATCGGTCCACGGCTTTCAGCGTCCCGTGCCTCATCGGTCCACGGCTTTCAGCGTGAACTGCCTCAGCGCCTCGTCGCCGTCGCGGCGTCCGAACGCGGCCGAGGCCTGGGCCATCGCCGCCAGTTTCGCACGGTCGCTCATGAGCGGAATGAGGTTGGCCTCGATCCAGGACGGGTTGAGGTTCTCGTCGTCGCAGAAGACGGCGCCGCCGGCGGCCACGACCGGGCCGGCGGTGCGGTACTGCTCCTTGTTGCCCCACGGCATGGGCACGAACACGGTCGGCAGCCCCAGCGCGGTCACTTCGGCGACGGTCATGGAGCCGCCGCGGCCCATGACCATGTCGGCGGCGGCATAGCCGAGGTCCATCCGGTCCAGGTACGGCAGGGTGCGGTAGGCGACCGGCAGGTCGTTCGGCACGTGGACCGGCTCGTCGCGGCGGGCGCCGATGATGTGGAGGACCTGGATGCCGCGTCCGGTCAGCGACCGGGCGGCCCCCGAGACGGCCTGGTTGATCGAGTTGGCGCCCTGGGATCCGCCGTAGACGAACAGGGTCGGCCGGCCCGGGTCGAGACCGAAGTGCGCGCAGGCCTCGGCGCGCCGGGCGGCCCGGTCGAGCCGTGAGATCTCCGGCCGCAGCGGCACGCCGGTGATGGTGCCGTCGGCCAGCAGCGGCGAGGTCTGCGGCAGGTGCGGGAAGCCGAGCGCGAGGTTGTCGCTGAACTTGAGCGCCAGCTTGTTGGCGACCCCCGGCGGGTCGTTGAACTCGAAGATGACCATGGGGGTCTTGCGGCGCCAGGCGGCGAGGTAGGCGGGCACGGCGACGTAGCCGCCGAATCCGACCACGACGTCCGCCTCCACCTCGTCGAGGATCGCGCGTGTGGCCTTCATGGACTTGAGCATCCTCGGAGCGGTCAGGAGCAGGTCGACGTTGACCTTGCGCGGCAACTGGTGCGCGGGAACGTTGCGAAGGTCGTATCCGGCCTTGGGGATGAGGTCGTTCTCGAGGCCCTTCTCGGTGCCGAGGCAGGTGACGCGGACGGTGGGGTCGTGGCGGCGCAGGCAGTCGGCGTAGGCCAGGAGCGGGTAGATGTGGCCGCCGGTGCCGCCTCCGGCGAGGACGACCGATCGTAGCTGAGGCACGTCAAGGCTTTCTGGTCGAAGGGACGGTGTCGGTATCGGGGTTGTCGCGGGGCGCGGGCGGCAGGGGGGCCCACAGGAATCGTACGAGGCGGGACGGATTGCGCGCCCGCAGTGCCGCGGCGGCGTCGGGTTCGGCGCGGGCGAACCCGGCGAGCATGCCGACCGCGGCGAGCACGACGACCAGCGCCGTGCCGCCGTCGGAGATGAACGGCAGCGGGACCCCGGTGATGGGGATGAGGCCGAGGACGCCGCCGATGTTGATGAACGCCTGCCCGGCCAGCCAGATCGTGACGCCGGCGGCGAGGAGGGTGCGGAACGGGTCGACCGATCGCCGGGCGATGCGGAAGCCGGTGTACACCAGGACGCCGAACAGCGCCAGGATCACCAGGCAGCCGACGACGCCGAGTTCCTCGGCGATGAGCGCGAAGATGAAGTCGTTGTGGCCGTTCGGAAGCCATTCCCATTTCTGGCGGCTCTCGCCGAGCCCGACGCCGAACCATCGGCCGTCGGCGATCGCGTAGTAGCCCTGGATCGCCTGGTAGCTCTCGTCGTCGGCGAATTCGCGCGGCCGGTAGAACGAGAGCAGGCGCGCCATCCGGTAGGGCTGGAACGCGATGAGGAGCGCCGATCCGGCCAGCGCCACCGCGAACAGTGCCCCGAGGATCCGCATCGGGACGCCGGCGGACCACAGCAGGCCGATGAACATGGCGACGATGATGAGCATGGTGCCCAGGTCGGAGTAGCCGATGACGACCATCGACAGCCCGACGATGGGGAACATGGGGATGGCCAGTTCGCGCCACGAGGCGATGTTGGGGCCCAGTCGCACCAGTGAGTCGGCGACCCACAGCAGCAGTGCGAACTTCGCCAGCTCGGCGGGCTGGAACTGGATCGTCCCCACGTGGATCCACAGGTCGTCGGTGCCGACGACGGAGTTCCCGAAGTCGGGGGCCAGCAGGATGAATCCGAGCAGCAGCGACAGCACCAGCAGCGGGCGGGCGAGCGCGCGGTAGGTGCGCAGCGGCAGCCGCTGGGCGATCCAGAACGCCACCAGGCCGATGAGCGCCCATGTCGCCTGCCGGACGATGACTTGGAACGCCGAGCCGTGCTCGGCGTAGGACTCGACCATGGTCGCCGAGAACACCATGACCAGACCGATGGTCAGCAGCAGGGCGCTGGAGGACAGCAGCAGGTAGTACGAGGCGAGCGGCCTGCCGAGCAGGCCGCGCAGCATCTCGGTGAACCCGGTCCTCACTCGGCTCCGCCCTCGTCCGCCGTGCCGAGGGTCCGCCTGACCGCGGCCGCGAAGGCGTCGCCGCGGTGGGCGTAGTTCGCGAACATGTCGTAGGAGCCCGCGGCCGGCGACAGGAGCACCGTGTCCCCGGCCTCGGCGCGGGTCTCGGCCGCGGCGACGACGTCGATCATGACCGCATCGTCCCCGCCGTCCAGGACCGTCACGGGGAGGTCGGGGGCGTGTCGCGCCAGCGCGTCGGCGATCGCGGCCCGGTCCTGCCCGATGAGGACGGCCGCGCGCATGCGGGGGGCGAACCGTTCGACGAGGCCGTCGATGTCGACGCCTTTGAGCTGGCCGCCGGCGATCCAGACCACCGAGTCGTAGGCCGCGAGCGCGGCGGCGGCCGCGTGCGGGTTCGTCGCCTTCGAGTCGTCGACCCAGGTGACGCCGCCGGCCTCGGCGACGGTGACGTTGCGGTGCGGTTCGGGCGTGTAGGCGCGCAGCGCCCGGGCCACGGCCTCGGGCCCGACGCCGACGCGGGCGGCGAGCGCGGCGGCGGCCAGCGCGTTGGCGACGTTGTGGGCCCCGGCGGGCCGCACGTCGTCGACCGAGCAGATCCGCTCGGGCTTTCCGCCGGTGTAGTCCACAAGGTGGCCGAGCGCGACCCCGAACTCGCCGGGCGCCGGCTCGGCGAGCGTGAAGCCGGTGGTCTCGGCGTCGGTGCGCTTTCCGAGGGCGACGACGGCGGGGTCGTCGAGGTTGACCACGGCCGCTCCCCCGCGCCATACGGCGGTCTTGGCCTCGGCGTAGGCGTCGAAGCCGCCGTGCCAGTCGAGGTGGTCGGGGGCGAGGTTGAGCACCGCCCCGGCGGTGGGGGCGAGGTGGTGCGACCAGTGCAGCTGGTAGCTCGACAGTTCCACCGCGAGGACGTCGTAGGGCCCGTTCGCGGCGAACACGAGGGGCTGGCCGATGTTGCCGAGCGCGGCGGTGCGCAGGCCGCCGGCCTCGAGCATCGCGGCGAGCATGGTCGTGGTGGTGGTCTTGCCGTTGGTGCCGGTGACGGCGAGCCAACGCGGGGCGTCGGGTGCTCGCAGACGCCAGGCGAGTTCGGGCTCGGAGAACACTTCGAGGCCCTCGGCCCGGGCGGCTCGGACGAGCCGGTGGCTCGGCGAGAAGCCGGGTGAGACGACGACTTGGCCGACCGACGCGAACATATCCGGGTCGAAGTCCTCGTCGGTGTAGACGCGCGCGCCGGCGTCGGCCAGGGCGTCGAGCCGTTCGGAGGCTCGCCGGTCGTAGACGCTGACGCGCCTGCCGAGTGCGAGCAGGGCTTCGGCGCTGGCGGCGCCGGCGACGCCGGTGCCCGCCACGAGGAGGTGGTCGGCGATCTCCATGGCCTAGCCGGCGATTCGGAGGAAGTCGGCGAAGAAGAAGCCCAGGCCGATGGCCATGCCGATGCCGGCGATGATCCAGAAGCGTACGACGATGTTGACCTCGGACCATCCGGCGAGTTCGAAGTGGTGCTGGAGGGGGGCCATGCGGAAGACGCGGCGGCCGGTGAGCTTGTACGAGGTGATCTGGATCATCACGCTGAAGGTGATGATGACGAACAGGGCGCCGATGATCGGCAGCAGCAGGATGGTCTTGGAGGCGAGGGCGAGGCCGCCGATGAGGCCGCCGAGGCCGAGGGCGCCGGAGTCGCCCATGAAGATCTTGGCGGGCGAGGTGTTCCACCACAGGAAGCCGAACATGGCTCCGGCGGCGGCTCCGGCGATGAGTGCGATCTCGAGGGGGTCGCGGACGTCGTAGCAGTAGTTCGGGGAGAGGTTCTCGCCGGCGCCGCCGCACCAGTGCCGGTACTGCCAGAAGCCGATGATGAGGTAGGCGGCGAAGGCCATCATGGACGCGCCGGTGGCGAGGCCGTCGAGGCCGTCGGTGAGGTTGACGCCGTTGGCGGTGGCGTTGACGACGAAGACGAAGAGGATGACCGCGCCGATCTTGGTCAGCGGGAGGTCGGTGATGTCCTGGGTGAAGGACAGGAAGGGCGTGGCGACGGTATCGGAGATGGCGGGGTCGTCGACCGAGCCGGTGTAGTAGAGGGCGATGACGCCGAAGACGATGGCCGCGATGGTGAGGCCGAGGATCTTCATCCTGCCGGAGATGCCGCCGGAGTGCTTCTTGCGGATCTTGAGCCAGTCGTCGATGAAGCCGACGAAGCCGCAGGCGACGAACAGGCCGATGAGGACGATGCCGGTGGCGGTGAAGTTGGTCGGCCGTGAGAACTGCTCGGTCTCGGCCTCGGGCAGGGCCATGAGGACGAGGTGGCCGACGACGTAGGCGACGACGGTGGTGAAGATGAAGACGACACCGCCCATGGTGGGGGTGCCGGCCTTCGTGAGGTGGGTCTGGGGGCCGTCGGTGCGGATGGGCTGGCCGGCCTTGAGCCTGCGGAAGGCGCGGGCGGCGACGGGGGTGAGCGCCATGGTGAGCGCGAACGCCACGAACGCGGCGATGATTACAGCTCTCACTGTCGGTTGTCCTCCTTGGCGCGCAGGAAGTCGGCGACGTCCCAGGTGCGGTAGCGGGAGCCTTTCACCAGGACGGTGTCGCCGGGGCGCAGCCGGGTCCGCAGCAGTTCGACGGCCGCGGTCTGGTCGGGTACGTGGGTGGCCTCGGCGACGTCTTCGGCGCCGTCGGCGGGGTTGGGGCGGTCGCCGCGGAATCCGGCGAGGATGGGTTCGGTGCCGTCGCCGACGGCGATGACTTCGTCGACGCCGGCTTCGGCGGCCTGCTCGCCGAGGCGGCGGTGGCAGTCGTCGCTGAGCGCTTCGAGGTCGGCCATGAGGCCGAGGACGGCGATGCGCCGTCCGGTGGTGGGGACCTGCCCGAGTGCGCGGACGGCCGCGCCCATCGAGGCGGGGTTGGCGTTGTAGGAGTCGTCGATGACGGTGGTGCCGTCGGGAAGGGTGTAGACGTCCATGCGCCGCTCGGATCGGCGTCCGGCTTCGGACAGGCGCGCGGCGATGTGCTCGGGGCTCGCGCCGAGCCGCCAGGCGACTCCGGCGGCGGCGAGCGCGTTGTACACGTGGTGGCCGCCCCAGAGGCGGAGTCGTACTTCGGCTTCGCCGTCGGGGGTGCGGAGGGTGAAGCGGTGGCGGCCGTCGCCGGGGTCGATGCCGGTGGCGACGATGTCGGCGTCGTGTTCGACGCCGAAGGTGACGACGGTCGCGCGGGTCTGTTCGGCCATGCGGGCGACGCGGGGGTCGTCGGCGTTGAGGACGGCGGTGCCTTCGGGTGCGAGGAACCGCGGCAGTTCGCTCTTGGCGCGCGCGGTGGTCTCGATGTCGCCGAAGCCGTCGAGGTGGGAGATGCCGACGTTGAGGACCGCGCCGATGTCGGGCGGGGCGATCTCGCACAGTTCGGTGATGTGGCCGACGCCGCGGGCGGCCAGTTCGAGCACGAGGTAGCGGGTTTCGGGTTCGACGCGGCAGACGGTGTAGGGGTGGCCGAGCTCGTTGTTGAAGTTGGCCTCGGTGGCGACGGTGGGGCCGAGGGAGGCGCACAGCTGCCCCATGAGGTCCTTGGTGGAGGTCTTGCCGTTGGAGCCGGTGACGCCAACGACGGTCGCGCCGCTGCGGCGGGCGACGGTGCGGGCGAGTTCGGCGAGGGCGCGGAGGCCGTCTTCGACGTAGACGGCCGGGCGGGCGATCTCGCGGCTGGCGATGGTGGCGACGGCGCCGCGCTCGGCGGCCACGTCGGCGAAGTCGTGGCCGTCGACCTGCCGGCCGGGAAGCGCCAGGAACAGTCCGCCGGGGCCGATCTTGCGCGAGTCGTATTCGATCCCGCCGGTGACGACGGCCTCGGGGTCGGCCGTCTCGCTCAGCTCGCCTCCGACTGCGGCGGCGACTTCGGCCAGGCTCATGGGGATCACTCGGCGGTCTCCTCCTGTTCGGTTCGCTGCTAAGCGCGCGGTGTGAACTTGCGGCTCGAGAGACTCGCTCCGCCGGGCCCACTTCGCGCGCGGTCCGCCGCCGCCGGCTCGACCCAGCCGACATCGCGCAGGGCCCTGGCCAGCAGCTCGCGGTCGTCGCCCTCCACCGGTCCGGCGGCGGTCTCGGTGATCGTCTCGTGGCCTTTGCCGAGCAAGGCGATGGTGTCGCCCGGGGCGGCCATCGCCGCGGCCTCGCGGACGGCGGTCTCCCGCCCCGGAATATTACGGCAGGGCACGGCCTCGACGGCGGCGGCCACCTCGTCGCGGATGCGGGCGGGGTCCTCGGTGCGCGGATTGTCGTCGGTGACGATCACCAGATCGGCGGACGCGGCGGCGGCGCCCATGAGGGGGCGCTTGGAGCGGTCGCGGTCGCCGCCGGCGCCGAGGACGGCGATGACGCGGCCGGGCGTGGACTCGCGGAGGGCCTCGAGGACGGCGCTGATGGCCTCGGGCTTGTGGGCGTAGTCGACCACGCCGCGGACGGGTGCGGTGCCGGAGACCAGCTCCATGCGGCCGGGGACGCCGCGGCAGGCGGCGATGCCGGTCAGGGCCTGGGGCAGGTCGACGCCGACCGCTTCGGCCAGTGCCGCTGCGAGCGCGGCGTTGGCGACGTTGTGCCGGCCGGGCATGTGGACCAGGCCGTTCGCCTCCACGGCCGGGCCCGGCCAGCGGGCGTGCCGTTTGGTGCCGCGCAGGCGGAAGGTCTGGTCGAAGCCGTCGGTGGCGATGCGGTCGGCGACGTAGTCGGCCTCGGGGTCCTTCAGGGAGAACGTGAGCGTGTGTTCGCCGATGAGGGTGGCGACGCGCGGGTCGTCGGCGTTGAGGATCTCGGTGCGGGCCCTGCCGTCGAAGAGCCTGGCCTTGGCGTTGAAGTAGTCGTCGAGGTCGGCGTGGAAGTCGAGGTGGTCGGTGCCGAACATGGTGTATCCGGCGGCGGCGAAGGAGCATCCGGCGACGCGGCCGAGGACGAGCGCGTGGCTGGAGACCTCCATGACCACGTCGGTGACGCCGCGTTCGAGCGCGACGGCCAGGAGCGCCTGGAGTTCGGGGGCCTCGGGGGTGGTGCGCTCGGTCTTGATCCGCTCGCCGGCGATGCGGGTCTCGACGGTGCCGATGATGCCGGTGACGCGGCCGGCTTCGGCGAGGGCGGCCTCGACCAGGTAGGCGGTGGAGGTCTTGCCGTTGGTGCCGGTGATGCCGATGAGGTTGAGCCGCTGCGAGGGGTAGCCCCACACGCGGGAGGCGACGGCGCCGGTCAGTTCGCGCGGGTCCTCGGTGACCAGGACCGGGAGCCGGTCGCCGACGATCCGGGCGCCGGCGGCGTCGGTGAGGACGGCCACGGCGCCGCGCTCGGCGGCGCGGGCGGCGAACTCGGCTCCGTGGCGGCGCGAGCCCGGCAGGGCCGCGTAGAGGTCGCCCGGTTCGACGAGGGCGTCGGCGAGGCTGACGCCGGTGACGGTCAGGTCCGATCCGGCCGCGTCGGGGACCAGGTCAGCGAGGTCGGCGACCCGGTAGGGACCGGTGCTGCGAGGACGCGGAAACGTTGACACGGCCTGACCCTACACCGGCGCGCCGCACCGCAAATGATCACTGGGGCTTCTCGGAGTCCGATCGGGCGTCGACGTCGTCGAGGTTGGCCGACCAGGTCTCGAGGAGCTTGTTGAGCTCGCGGGCCTGGTCGCAGTTGATCGAGTCGAGGAAGAGCTCGCGGACCAGCGACAGGATGCAGGGCGCGGCCTGCTCGAGGCGCTCGCGCCCGGCGGCGGTGAGGTGGACCCACGTGGAGCGGCTGTCCTGGTCGCATTTGCTGCGGTCGACCAGGCCGGCCTCGCAGAGCTTGCCCACCTGGTAGGTGACCGCGCTCTTGGCGGTGACGATGCGTTCGGCCAGCTCGCTCATGCGCAGCGCGCTGTTGTCGGCGTCGGCCAGGCGCACGAGGATCTCGTACTGGGTGTGGGTGATCCCGTGGTGGGTCTGGAGGCGCCGGTCGAGGTGGTGCTCGAGGCGGTGGGTGACGGTCAGGAACTTGTTCCAGACGGCGTTGACGTCCGGCGCGAGCCATCGGCCCTCGAAACTGCCCTCGCTCATTCCCGACCTCCCTTCCGGACCGCGTTCACTCGGCGACGGCGAGTGGTTCAATTTCGAACAACCTTACCAGTCCGACGGCGTTGCGGCAGGTCCGAGTAATCGGAGCCATATCACTGAGGCCGGTTTTCGTAGCAGTCGGACTACGTGCGGTCGCCGCCGAACCCCGGGCACCGCGGAACAAGGCTCGCGTTCTACCCTGAACGCCGAACCGCCCAGTCGGCCGCAAGCTCCCGAAGGATCCTCCCGCCTTGAACGTCGCCGCGAAGACTGATGACCCGCATCCTGTCCGACGGCTGCTGACCCTGCCCGTCGTCGCCGTCGCCGCCGTCCTGTTCCTGGTCGCCCCCGCCTCCCAGTCCACGGCGCAGGAGGATTCGGCCTCGGCCGGGCTGAGCCAGGCGATCGAGGACTACCTCAACGCCCAGGACGAGCTGGCGGCCCTCCAGCAGGAGCAGGAGGACCTCGAGCAGGAGCTGGAGGACTCCGAGGCCGAGGTGGCGCGGCTCAACGAGGAGCTCGACGAGTACGCCTACATCGCTTACACCACCTCCGACCTCCAGTCGACCGCCGCGCTCATGGCCTCCGGGAGCCCCACCGACTCGCTCAACGCCATGACCATGCTGGAGTTCCTCGGCCAGTCGCGCGCCGAGAAGCTCAACCAGCTCATCGACCGGCTCGCCGAGATCGAGGCCACGCAGCAGACCCTGGACGACAACATCGCCGAGCAGGAGGACCTGGCCGCGCAGATGGAGGCCGCCAGGGACGAGGCGGCCCGCGAACTGGCCGCCTCCGGCGGCGACAGCGCGGTGGGCCCCTCGCCGGGCGATTTCCCCGACCCGGAGGACGCGCCGCGCAACTCGGACGGAACCCTTCCCTGGGAGGGGTGCACCGAGGACGATCCGACCACCGGCGGGTGCCTGACCCCGCGCACGCTCCACGCCTTGGAGCAGTCCCAGATCGCCGGATTCACCCGCTTCGTCAGCTGCTACCGCAACGGTTCGTGGGGCGAGCACCCCAAGGGCCGGGCCTGCGACTTCTCCGCCCAGGCCGGCGGCTTCGGCGGCGACGCCTACGGCGACGACAAGGCCTACGGCGACAACCTGGCCGCCTGGCTGGTGGAGAACGCCAGCGAACTCGGCGTGCAATACGTCATCTGGTATCGCCAGATCTGGATGCCCTCCAGCGGCTGGAAGTCGTACTCCCTCGCAGGTGGCGACCCCTCCTCGGACCACACCAACCACGTCCACCTGTCCATCCGCTAGCGTCTCCGCGCACGCGTGAAGGAGGCTCGCGCTGTGTACTGTGGGAGGCATGATGATCGGACGTTCCCCCCTCACCAGACGCGGCGCACTGACCGCTGGTGTGGCCGCCGTCACTCTAGCTGCCTGCTCGAACGAGTCGGGCACCATCAGCGACGGCGAAGGCGACGAGGCCAGCGAGGAGCCGACCAGCGCCGCCAAGGTGACCGTCACGCCCGCCGACGGGGCGACCGACGCCACCGCCGCCACCGAGATCTCCTGGACGGTCGAGGATGGCGAGTTCACCGGCTTCGAGCTCACCGACGCCCAGGGCAACGCCGTCAAAGGCGACATGCACCCCGACGGGACCACCTGGGTGCCGTCGGACCCGCTCGAGTGGGACGCGACGTACACCGCCTCGGTCAGCGCCGAGGACGACGCCGGCGTCCCGGTCACGGTGTCGTCGACCTTCACCACCATCTCCTCACCGCCCGACCGGGTCACGATCGAGGACTACCTGCCCGGCAACGACATGGTCGTCGGCCAGGCCGGCGTCCTGGCCTTCCGCTTCGAGGCGGGCTTCGAGGTCCCCGAGGACCGGCGCGCCGCCGTCGAGCGGCGCCTGTTCGTCTCCTCCGAGCCGGCCCAGGAAGGCTCCTGGCACTGGATCACCGGCCGCGCCCTCGAGTACCGGCCCAAGGAGTACTGGCAGCCGGGCACCCGGGTCGACGTCCGTCTGGGGATCGGCGGCATGGACCTGGGCGGGCGCTTCGGCGAGTACGACGTGGTCCGCAGCTTCAGCACCGACACCGAGCTGCGGCGGCTCGAGGCGGACGACTCCACCAAGCAGCTGCGCGCCTACCAGGACGGCGCCATCGTCCAGACCATCCCGATCTCGCTGGGCGCCCGCGAGATCGACGGCCATGACGCCCGGTCCTACTCCGGGCACATGATCATCATGAGCCGCGAGGAGGAGTCGACGTTCGTCTCCGAGCTCTACGACTACGAGACCGACGTCAAATGGGCGATGCGCCTGACCTTCTCGGGCCAGTTCATCCACGGCGCGCCGTGGGCGGCCGACGCGCTCGGCAAGGAGAACATCTCGCACGGCTGCATCAACGTCACCGACGAGATGGGCGAGTGGCTCTACAACTTCGTGCGCTGGGGCGACCCGGTCGTCGTCCAGAACACCGGTCTGGGGCTGCCGCAGGGCGACGGCTTCACCTCCTGGGACCTCGACTGGGAGCAGGTCAAGGCCGGCTCCTACCTCGCCAGCGGCGACTAGCCGCACTTCCACTTGACCGCCTCCGGCCCCGCGACCGGAGGCGGTTCTGCGCGCGGCCCCGGCAACGGGAACGATCGCGGCTTGACGGACCACTGACCCTAGAACTATTATGCATCACAGTTCTAGGGTAAGGAGGGCGTGCATGCGCATCGCCAAAGACCTCGTCGCCGCCTCGGCCACCCCACTGGTGCTGGGAATCCTCGCCGAAGAGGAGAGCTACGGGTACGCGATCCTCAAACAGGTCGCCGAGCGGTCCGGAGGCCGCCTCGAATGGACCGAAGGGCTGCTGTACCCGCTGCTGCACCGCCTCGAGCGGCTCGGCTACGTCGAGTCGACCTGGCGGACGCCGTCCGGGGGCCGCCGCCGCAAGTACTACCGCATCACCGACGACGGCCGCTCCGAACTGGCCGAGCAGCGCCGCCAGTGGACCGCCGTCGTCGACGCCCTCCAGGGCGTCTGGGACGCCGCCCGGTCGTTCGAACCGGGCCCGGCCCCGGCGTTGGAAGGCTGACCGATGACCGCCGAGAGCGACACCGACCTGGAAGCCCAGATCGCCGAATGGCGCGCCTACATGCGCCGCCGCCGCGCCGTCCACGACACCGACGTCGACGAACTCGAAGACCACCTGAGGGGCCGGATCACCGACCTGGGCGCGACCGGGCTGCGGCCCGACGAGTCCTTCCTCATCGCCGTCAAACGCATGGGCGGCCTCGACGAGCTCTCCCGCGAGTTCGCCCGCGAGCACTCCGACCGCCTGTGGAAGCAGCTCGTCCTCCCCACCGGCCCCGCAGCGTCGGCCCCGAGCGGACCGAGACGGGAACTGCTGGCCATGATCGCCTGCGCCGCCCTCGGAGCGCTCGCCATCAAGGCCCCCTCCTGGTTCGGCCTCGACTTCGCCACCGCCGAAGGCTTCTACGCGCGCAACCTCGGCCTGTTCGCCCTGGCGCCGTTGACGGTCTACTTCGCGTGGCGCCGCCGCGTCGGCCTGCGCACCATGGGCGTCATGGCCGCGCTGTTCGCCCTCGGCGCGGTCGGCGCCAACGCCTACCCGGTCGCCGACGACGGCCAGACGACCGTGCTGACGGCACTCCACCTGCCCCTGGCGCTCTGGCTGGTCGTCGGACTGGCCTACACCGCCGGCGAGTGGCGCTCCGAACGCCGGCGCATGGACTTCATCCGATTCACCGGAGAATGGTTCATCTACTTCGTGCTCATCGCACTCGGCGGCGGCGTGCTCACCGCGATCACGCTCGGCACGTTCGAAGCCATCGGCCTCAACGCCGAGCACTTCATACAGTCCTGGCTCCTGCCGTGCGGGGCCATGGCCGCCGTCGTGGTCGCCGCATGGCTGGTCGAGGCCAAGCAGAGCGTCGTCGAGAACATGGCGCCCGTGCTCACCCGCGTCTTCACGCCCCTGTTCGCCGCCACGCTCCTGGCCGTCCTGACCGCCATCATCGTCACCGACAGCGGCATCGACGTCGAACGCGACATGCTGATCCTGTTCGACCTGCTGCTGGTCGTCGTGCTCGGCCTGGTGCTGTACGCGATCTCCGCCCGCGACCCGCAGGCCCGGCCCGGCCTCTTCGACTGGATGCAGCTGGCCCTGGTCATCAGCGCCCTGCTCATCGACATCATGGTGCTCATCGCCATCACCGGCCGCATCAGCGAATGGGGATTCAGCGCCAACAAGACCGCCGCGCTCGGCGAGAACGTCGTCCTCTTCGCCAACCTCGCCTGGTCGGCGTGGCTGTACCTGGCCGTCGTCCGCGGCCGCAGGCGCTTCGCCCGGCTCGAACGCTGGCAGACCGACTACCTCGCCGTATACGCCCTGTGGGCCTGGACGGTGGTCCTGCTGTTCCCGCCGCTGTTCGGCTTCGCCTGACGGCCGCGACACGCGACCGAGGCCCCGCCCTGCCCGTTCGGGGCCTATGCGCTTTGGCGGACCTTCGGGTCGGCCGCCTGCGGGTGGTCGGCGAGGATCTTGCGGTGCGCCCAACGCTCGACGAAGAACGACGCCACCGGGACGGTGCCGCCCAGCAGCAGCCCCACCGTCTGCGGCCAGAACCGCCAGCCGGCCTGCTGCGCCAGGTGGAACGCCAGCACCAGGTACACCATGTAGCACAGGCCGTGGATCGGGCTGATCACCCGCACGAGCGTGTCGTCGCCGCCGAAGTACTTCATCGGCATGGCCACGAACATGAGCGCGATCAGGAACGTGCCGACGATCCAGGCGACGATGCGGAAGCGTTTCAAAGCGGCGTTCATACAGAGCTCTCCTGGTCCGTCCCGGCCTCTCTGGCCCGGACGATCTCGGCTTCGAACGGTGAGGTCACAGGCGGCGGCTCGCCGCGGCGGCGACGGTCCTCGGGCTCGTCCCGGCGCAGTTCCAGGCGCATCTGGCGAATCCACAGCGCCACCGTGAACAGCGCGAACAGCGGCCACTCGAACGCGTAGCCCCAGCTGATCGCGTTCCCGGCCTGCGCGCGGCCCAGCTGCCACCAGCCGAGCACGCCGAAGCCGGCCGTCAGCACCACCGCGAAGAAGTGGAGGACGAGCCATGGAGGCGTCAGCAACCGTCGCACGAAACCAGACTATGGCCGCCCACCCGGCCCGTCCGGGCCGGGTGGGCCCGTGGTGACATGTGTCGGTGATCAACGAACTCCCGCCGGCTGGCCGCGTCCGGCCGTTCCCCCTCCCCGGCGCCGACCGCGTCGAGGAACTGCTCACCGAATGGTGCCGCGCCGACCGCGACGACACCGAGGCCGCCATCGCGGCCCTCGACCGGCTCGACGGCGACGCGCTCGAACTGGCCGACCGGATGTACCAGTCGATCGCCGCCGACATGGGCGGCCGCAAATGGCTCACCTGGCCCAAACCCCCCGAGGACCACCCGCTGCTGGGCCTGTTCCCGGTCCTCGCGGCCGTGCCGCTCATGCGCGACCACCACCGGCGGCTCGGCGTCCCCGAGGAGCGCTCACGCCCGATCCTCGAGGACGTCGGCGAGAAACTTCGCCTCAACCGCGCCCTGTACGGGCGGCCCGGCCTCGACGTGTCGTTCTGGTTCACCGCGCACGTCCGCGGCTCGCTCTACCAGCTCGGACGCCTGCAGTTCTGCCTCGAGGGCACCGAGAGGTCCCCGCTGATCGGCCTCCACATCCGCGGCGAAGGCGGATCGCTGGGGCCCGAGGCCGTGCGCGCATCGGTCGCCGAGGCGATGGAGTTCTTCCCCGCCACCTTCCCCGAGCGGTTCGGCCGCGCCGCCGACCTGACGTTCACCTGCACGTCCTGGCTGCTGGACCCCCAGCTGCGCGACTGGCTGCCCGAGCGGTCGAACATCCTGAAGTTCGCGGCCCTGTTCGACCTGATCGGTCCGCGCTCGCAGCCCGGCACCAACGGCCACGACGACGTCTGGCGGTTCGTCTTCACCGCCACCCCCGGGACGCCGGTCGAGCTGCTCCCGACCGAGAACACTCTCCAGAGGTCGCTCATCGAAGGGATCAAGGCCGGCGTCGACTGGCAGGTCCCACTCGGCAGGCTCGACCCATCGAGGCTCGGTCTGTGACTAGGCTCGGGGCATGAGGATCGTCATCGCCGGATCGAGCGGCTACCTCGGCACCGCCCTGCGGCTGGCCCTGGAGGGCCACGACATCGTCAGGCTCGTGCGACGCACGCCCGGCGACGACGACGAGATCGGCTGGGACCCGTACCGCAACCCGCTCGACCCGGCCATCCTCGACGGCGTCGACGCGGTCGTGAACCTGTGCGGCGCGCCGGTCGGCGGTCGCCGCTGGAACGCGGCCTACAAGGAACGCATCCGCGTCAGCCGCGTCGTCCCCACCAGGGTCCTGGCCGAAGCGGTCGCGCGGGCCGAGGTCCCGCTCCTGGTCAACGCTTCGGCGACCGGGTGGTACGGCGACAGGGCCGACGTGCCGGTCGACGAGTCCACTCCGGCCTCGTCCGACTACCTCGGCAAGACCTGCCTGGCCTGGGAGTCGGCCACGGGCCCGGCCCAGGAGGCCGGCGCTCGCGTGGTCCGGCTGCGCACCGGCCACGTCCTCGGCCCCGGCAGCCCGCTGCTGGCCAAACTGGTGCCGGCCTTCCGGTACCTCCTCGGCGGACGCTTCGGCGACGGCCGCCAGTACATGCCGTGGATCTCGCTGCGCGACTGGGTCGGCGCGGCGCGCTTCCTCCTCGAAGGCGAGGTGACCGGACCGGTGAACCTGGTCGGACCCACGCCGACGACCAACCGCGAGTTCACCCGCGCGATGGCGGCGGTGCTGCACCGGCCCGCGCCCTGGGTCATCCCCGGCTGGGCCGCGAAGCTCGTCGCCGGCGAGGTCGCCCAAGAGCTGCTCCGGGGGGCGAGGGTAAGGCCCACCGTCCTGCGGTCCAAAGACTTCGACTTCCAGGACACGACCGTCCTCGGTGCCCTGGAGTGGTCGCTCGGCCGGTGACCGGATGGCGGTGCCCCACTACACTGAGGCGTCGCCCCGATCGTCGGAGGGAGTGCCCGTGACGCCGCCGCAGTCCCCGCGGCCCGAGCCGCTGCTCCGCAAGCCCGGCACCGTCACCGCGGCGCAGACCCTCATGTGGATCCAGTTCTCGCTGCTGGTCTGCTGCGGCACCGGCGGGACGTTCATCGCCCTGTTCTGGTCCGGACTGCTCGCCGAGATCGGCATGACCGGCGACGTCACCGAGAGCGCAGAGAACCTGGTGACGCTAGCGGCGGTCGTGGTCCTCGGCATCGTCGGGACCGCGATCCTGTTCGGCATCCTGGCCGCCAAGATCGGCGCCGGGCGGCGCTGGGCGCAGGTCATGACGATCGCGATCATGCTCGCGACGATCAACTTCGGCTTCATCGCCGTCTACACCGGATTCCAGGTCGAGGAGCGGGCCGGGAAGCCCGTGGACACCTCGGACCTGGTCTGGGCCTTGCTGTCGCTGGCGATGCCGGCGATCACCATGATCTGCCTGTTCACGGGCTCGGCGAACCAGTGGTTCAGGCAGGGCGGCCGTCGGCCGCTCCAGCCGCACCCCGCTCCGGCGCCCTATTGAGCGCCTCGCCGAGCGCGGCGATGTTCTCCAGCACCGCGGCCCGGTCGCCCCTGCCCTCGACCAGCAGCAGCTGCCGTCCGACGCCGGTCGCCGCGGCCGATTCGGCCAGACGCTCGGCCACGATTGCGGGCGAGCCGACCGCGTGCCGCCCGATCATCCAGTCCACATAGGCCGCATGGTCGCGTTCGCTCCGGCCGGGCTTGAGGCTCACGTACTGGCCGACGCCGCGAGTGAGCAGCTCGGTCAAGGACTCGCGCAGGCGAGCGGTCGCGGCGGGCCCGTCGGTGACCTGCGCCAAGTGCGTCGAGACGTGCTCGACCCCGGCCGGATCGAAACCGGCGGCCTCCGCCTCGCGCTCCCAGGCCCCGATCAGCGCCACGTGCTCCTCGTCGCTCGCGTGCATGCCCAGCAGCAGCGGCAGCCCGAGTCTCCCGGCGAGTCCGGCCGTGCCCGCGCTCGTGGCCGCGACCCACACCGGCCGGCCCGCGCCCGGAGGCATGACCCGCACCGGCGGCACGTCGAAGAACTCCCCGGCGTGCTCGACCTCCGCCTCACCCGACAGCCACCGGACCAGCAGCCGCAGCCCCTCCTCGAAGCCGCGCTCGAACCGCTCCAGTCCCGAGCCGAGCACCGCCAGATCGATCCAGGGGCCGCCGCGGCCCACGCCGAGCCGGAACCGGCCCGGCGCCAGCGCCTCCAAAGTCGCGGCCTCCTCCCCCAGAGCCACCGGGTGCCGGTTCGACAGCACCGCGACCGCCGTCCCGACCTGGAGGCGCTCGGTCGCGGCCAGCAGGTGCGAGGCCAGGAGCGTGGCCGAAGGGTTGGCCCCGTACTCGATGAAATGGTGCTCGGCGACCCACGTCCCCGCGAAACCGGCCCGTTCGGCGGACCGCGCGTAAGCGACGGCTCGGCGGAGCGTCGCCGCCGGCGAGACGCCGGGGAACACTCCGCCGAGCTGGAACAGGTCGAATGCGCTCATTCGCGGCACGGTGCGCGCCCTAGTGACGCAGCATCTCCGCGACGAGGAACGCCAGCTCCAGCGACTGCTGGGTGTTCAATCGCGGGTCGCAGGCGGTCTCGTACCGGTCGGACAGCTGGTCGTCGCGGATCTCCTGGGCGCCGCCGACGCACTCGGTGACGTCCTCGCCGGTCAGTTCGATGTGGATGCCGCCCGGGTGCGTGCCGGTCTGGCGGTGGACCTCGAAGAACCCGAGCACCTCGTCGACGACCTGGTCGAACGCCCGGGTCTTGTAACCCGAGGCGGCCTCGTAGGTGTTGCCGTGCATCGGGTCGCACTGCCACACGACCTTGCAGCCGGCGGCCTCGACCTTCTCGATGATCGGCGGCAGCACCGTGCGGACGTTCTTGTGCCCCATGCGGGTGATGATCACGAGCTTGCCCGGCAGGTTCTCGGGGTTGAGCTTGCCGCACATCTCCACGACCCACTCGGGCGTGGCGGTCGGGCCGATCTTGCAGCCGACCGGGTTGGCCAGGCGCGACAGGAAGTCCAGGTGGGCCCCGTCCAGCTGCCGGGTCCGCTCCCCGTTCCACAGCATGTGGCCCGACAGGCCGTACACCTTGCCGTCGAAGATGCGGGTGAGCGCCCGGTCGTACTCGATGGCGAGCATCTCGTGGGAGGCGAAGACCTCGGCGGTGTGCAGCGCGTCGTCCTCGACCCCGCAGGCGGCCATGAACGCCACGGCGCGGTCGATCTCGCGGCCGATGGCCTCGTAGCGCTCGCCGGCCGCGGAGGTGCGCACGAAGTCCTTGTTCCAGTCGTGGACGGCCTGCAGGTCGGCCAGTCCGCCGCGCAGGTAGGCGCGGATCATGTTCATCGCCGCCGCCGAGTTGGCGTAGGCGCGGATCATCCGCTGCGGGTCGCAGACCCTGGCCTCCTCGGTGGGCTCCAGCGAGTTGAACATGTCGCCGCGGTACACCGGCAGGCCCAGCGCGTCGGTGGGCTTGGAGCGCGGCTTCGAGTACTGGCCGGCCACGCGGCCGACCTTGATGACCGGCATGGAGGCGCCGTAGGTGAGCACGACCGCCATCTGCAGCAGCGTGCGCATGTTGGCGAGCACGTGGTGCTCGGTGTTCTCGAGGAACGTCTCGGCGCAGTCGCCGCCCTGCATCACAAACGCCCGGCCCTCGCAGACCTCGGCCAGCAGATTGCGCAGGTGATCGACCTCATAGGGGGCGACGATCGGCGGCACGCCCGCGAGCACCCCGGCGACCTCTTCGACCTCGGCGTAGTCCGGCCACGGCGGCATCTGCTCCCGCGGAAGGTCGCGCCAGGCGTCCAGCTGATAGCGTTCGGCCTCCTCCGCGTCGGCGACGACGGGGACGAGTCCTGGATTGCGCAGATCATGCCATTGACGTTTCACGCGCATATCGTACGCGGGCTCGTCACCCGGGTCCAAAGTTGTTTTCGGCGTCCCAGTGGGTGAACCCGCGCACCTGGGTCGCGCACTCGGACATCCCATCTTTGCGGGCGCGTCTAGGCTGGCCTGGTGCGTAAGACGACGATTGAAGAGTGGCTGGCCGATCTGGCATCGGAACGACCCGCGCCCGGAGGGGGCGCCGCGGCGGGTTTGAACGCGGCCGTGGGGGCGGCCCTGGTCTCGATGGTGTGCAATCTGACCATCGGCAAACCGAAGTTCGCAGAGCACGAGCAGGTGATGCGCGAAGCGCTGGCCGAGGCCGAGCGGCTGCGCGGGGAGTCGCTGCGGCTGGCCGAGGAGGACGCCGAGGCGTTCTCGGGGGTGGTCGCAGCCTACAAGCTGCCCAAGGGCACCGACGAGGAGAAGGCCGCGCGGACCGCGGCGATCCAGAAGGGCCTGGTCGAGGCGGCCGAGGTGCCGTTGGCGGCGGCGAAGGTCGCCGCCGAGGTGATCCGGCTGTCGGGGCGGGTGCTGGACGGGTCCAACCCGAACGTGCTCTCCGACGTGGCGGTGGCGGCCTCGAGCGCGAAGTCGGCGCTGGAGTCGGCGGCGCTGAACGTGGACATCAACTTGGCGTCGATCAAGGACGCGGGCGAACGGGAGCGGCTCGCGGGCGCGCTCAACGAGGCGCTCCAGGCGAAGGCGCAGGCGGAGGCGATCATGCAGACGGTGGCGAAGAGGATCAGGGCATGAGGGACATCGACGGGCGCGCGGTCGCGAAGGCGCTGCGCGCGGAGGTCGGCGAGGCGGCCGAGCGCCTGCGCGGTGAGGGCGTGCTGCCGACGCTGGCGGTGGTGGTGCCGACCGACGACGAGGGGACGGCCTGGTACGTCCGCTCGATCGCGAAGACCGCCGACAAGCTGGGGTTGCGCTGCCGTATCGAGCAGCTGCAGGACCCGGACCGCGACCAGATCGCCGCGAAGCTCCGGGAGCTCTCGGCCGATCCGGAGGTCCACGGGGTCATCTGCCAGACGCCACTGCCCGAAGGCGTGTCGCTGTCCGAGCTGGGCGGCCACATCGACCCCCACAAGGACGTCGACGGGGCCAATCCGCACAGTCTCGGCCGCCTGGCCGCGGGCCTGCGGACGTGGGCGCCGGCGACGTCGGCGGCGGTGCTGGAGCTGCTGCGGCGCGACGGCGCGGCGCTGAGCGGCGCCCGGGCGGTCGTGGTCGGGCGTTCGACGGTGGTCGGCAAGCCGACCGCGCTGCTGCTACTGGCGGAGTCGGCGACGGTGACGGTCTGCCATTCGCGGACCAAGGAGCTCGCGGCGGTCTGCCGGGAGGCCGACATCCTGGTCGCGGCGGTGGGCCGGGCGGCGATGATCGGCCCCGAGTTCGTGAAGCCGGGCGCGACGGTGATCGACGTGGGCACGAACCCGACTCCTGACGGCGGCCTGGTCGGCGACGTGGACTACGAGTCGGTCGCGCCGATCGCCGGCGCGATCACGCCGGTGCCCGGCGGCGTCGGCCCGGTGACGACGATGCTGCTGCTGCGCCACACCGTCGAGGCCGCCCAGATCACGTTGACGCGGCCCTGAGCGGGCCGAAATCCGGCGGGCGAAGTGCCGGATACCCGACAGACATCATCGGCTACTGAGCGTAGTTTCAGGGGTCGTAGTACTGAGGGAGGTCTGGTATGGGACGTCGATTCGTGTTCATGGCGACCGTCGCCGGCATACTCGTGGCCGCCGCCGAACCGGCGGCGGCATTTCAACACGACCGGGTGGACAACCCGGTGCTGCACTGGGCGCTGGACGTCGCGAGCCTCGCCATCGTCGTCGCCCCGGTCTGGACGGCCCTGCTGTGGGGCGCCGGGCGCGGCACATGGCCACTCGTCGCCCTGATCGGCGGAGTGCAGGCACCGGTGGCGATCCTCGCGTTCGCGCCGGCGGCCTCACACGCGTTCAAGGGGGCCGGCCTAGCGATCGGGCTCGGCATCACCGTCGCGGCGATCGTCTGCACCCGCCGGGCCGCCCGCGCCGAGCAGAAAGCGGCGGCGCAGACACCCGCCGCCTAGGTCGAAGCCGAAGGCGCGGCCGTCGGCGACGAGCACCCGGAACGCCGGGCAGCCGGGGAACGGGCCGATGAACGCGCCGGCCGGGTCCCGGTAGGCGTGCCACGAGCAGTGCGCCTCGCCGACCCAGCCCCATGCCCGATGCGTCTCGGCGCCGCCGAAGCGGTACACGCCCACGCTCAGCAGCCGGCCGGCGACCGGCCGTCGGTAGAAGTCGGCGACCAGGCCCGGCACCGGGTGGCCGTCGAAGTCGACATCGCGCAGCGTCTTGCGGAACGTGAAGTCGGCGAGCTGCGGGAGCTCACCGATTTCTCCTGAAAAGGCCGTGGGCACGCCGGGTCTAACGACTCGGCGTGCCCACGGTTGCGTCGATTAGGCCCCGAAGAAGACCTCCGCGTCCCGGTAACGCTCGACCGGGACGGTCTTGAGCACGTCGGTGCCCTCGTTGATCGGAATGCGGATCACGTCGGTGCCGCGCAGCGCCATCATCTTGCCGAAGTCGCCCTCATTGACCGCCGCGGCGGCCTCCAGGCCCAGGCGCGTGGCCAGCACGCGGTCGAACGCGGTCGGCGTGCCGCCGCGCTGCAGGTGCCCGAGGATGATCGCGCGGGTCTCCGAGCCGGTGCGCTTCTTGATCTCCTCGGCGACCCAGTCGCCCACGCCACCGAGCTTCACGTGGCCGAACGCGTCGACCTCGCCGTCCTTGAGCTGCATCTCGCCGCCCTTGGCGATCGCGCCTTCGGAGACGGCCACGATGGTGGACTTGCCGACGTCCATCCGGTCCTTGACGAAGTCGGCGACCTGCTGCATGTCGAACTCCAGCTCGGGGATGAGCACCACGTTCGCGCCGCCGGCGATGCCGGCGTGCAGCGTCATCCAGCCCGCGTGGCGGCCCATGACCTCCACGACGATGCAGCGGTCGTGCGATTCGGCGGTCGTCCACAGCCGGTCGATCGCCTCGGTCGCGATGTTCACCGCGGTGTCGAAGCCGAACGTGTAGTCGGTGCCCGACAGGTCGTTGTCGATCGTCTTCGGCACGCCCACGCAGTTGACGCCGTCGGCGGTCAGTTTCGTGGCCACACCGAGCGTGTCCTCGCCGCCGATCGCGATCAGGGCGTCCACGCCGAGCTCGGCCATGTTCTTCTTGATCGCCTCGACACCGCCCTCGATCTTGTAGGGGTTGGTGCGGGAGGAGTGCAGAACGGTGCCGCCCTGGTCGAGGAGCTTCTCGACCGAGTCCCAGTCCAACGGCTGAGTGATGCCCTCGATCGGGCCCTTCCAGCCGTACCGGAAGCCGATGAACTCGTGGCCGTATTCCTTGGTGCCTTTACGGACCGCGGCACGGATGACCGCGTTGAGACCGGGGCAGTCACCGCCGCCGGTGAGCACGCCAATGCGCATGCGTCGAACTCCTCTAGAGTGAGAACTTGTAACTGGGCGGCCTCATTGCCGAAACTCGGCTCAGCCTATCTCGGCAGCTGAAGGTCCGCGCGAGCCGCCTCCAGCGCCCGCCACCGCTCGAGATTCAACCGCGCGTCGGCCAGCGCGTCGTGCAGGTCCACGTCGTCGCCCGCCGGCAGGTCCGGGCGTCCCAGGTCGTCCCAGCGCTGCCGCAGATCCTTGGTCATGCGCGGCAGCACCCGCGGCAGCTCCGGCATGGTGCCCCACAGCTGCGCGAACACCACATGGTCGTACGCGCCGTACCAGGCCCACATCTCGATCCGCTCCCCCGGATGCGTGCCGGTCTTCTTGCGCACCGGCGCGACCAGGAAGTCGTAGAGCTCGTCGCGGATGGTCGAACGGTCCTTCCACAGCGGGCTGGCCGGGCCGGGAAGCTTGTCGAGCACGTTGCGGCGCACCCAGTCGATGGCCCTCGACGGATCGAACTCAGTGGAGACGGCGTAGTACTCGCGACCGGCCTCGTCCACGACGGCAATGGAGATCAGGTCGATGGTGCGACCGTCCTCGATGAATTCGCAGTCGTAGAAGTATCGGTACGCCACGCACAGGCCTTTCCTCGGATCACGAGCGGCGGGTCCGGACCCTCTCCGTCCTCGCCCGTATGTCGCCGGACTTGGGTCGACGCTACGCCATACGATCTGGGGGCCGGTATCCGACCAGTCATTCCGCATGCGTGCACCGCAATACCGGACATTGAGCGATAAAATACGCGAGGTCGATCGTACAGCCGGCCGAGCGACAGGAGCGGCGTCCGAACACGGGCGTCAACGGAGCGTGAAGTTTCCGACACTAGGCTCTGTACAACGACGGAAAAGACAGCGATCATCGGAGGGAACCAGCGGATCGGTCCCACCGAAGGGGGAAGAACCATGGGTGTAAACCCATCTGAAGACCCGCTAGCAGGCGTAGCCATGTTCGCCGGCCTCGACCCGCAGGCCCGGCGGAAGATCGCGGATGTGGCGGTACCCCGCCATTACCGCCGCGGTCGCCTGCTGTTCTTCGAAGGGGAGGCCGGAGAGTCCCTGATCATGATCCGCTCGGGAGCGGTGAGCGTCTTCCGCACCGCCGCCACCGGGGAGCGGGCCATGCTCCATGTCGCGCGCGCCCCGGAAGTGCTCGGCGAGGTCTCCCTGCTCGACGGTTCGCCGCGCTCGGCCTCGGCCGAGGCCCTGGAGGACACCACCGCGCTGGCACTGGCCCGCTCGTCGTTCCTGGAGCTGGTGCACGGCAGCCCGAAGATGCTCGACGCGGTGCTGCGGTCGATGGGCATGATCGTGCGGCGCCTGACCGAGCAGTCCAGCGACCACGTGTTCCTCGACCTGCCGGGCAGGGTCGCGAAGACCCTGGTGCGCCTGGCAGAGCAGCACTCCTCTCCGATGACGACCATCGAGCTGAACCAGACGCAGCTGGCCGAGATGGCCGGCGGTTCCCGTCAGAGCGTCAACCAGGCGATCGGGATCTTCGCCAACCGCGGCTGGCTGCGCACCGAGGGCCGCAAGATCGTGGTCGTCGACCTCCCGGCGCTGCGGAGGAGGGCGGGTTTCGGCGGAGCCGAGCAATGAATCCAGCGGCGGAGCCGAGCAGTGAGCGCAGTGGCGGAGCCGAATCGTAGGCGTCAGTGGTGAAGCGGACCGGGGCTAGGAGTCCTGGTCCTTGTCTTTGCGTTTCGCGGCGTACTCGTCGACGTAGTCCTGCCCGGACAGCTCACGCAGCGCGTCCATGACCTCGTCGGTCACCGCCCGCTCCACGAGCCGGTCGCCGACCAGGGCGTTGTACCGGTTGAAGTCCATGGGCCTGCCGATCCTGATCCGCACCCGGCCGAGCCGCGGCAGCCGCTTCCCGATCGGCTGCAGCTCCCCGGTGTTCATCATCGCCACCGGCACCACCGGCGACCCGGTCTCCAGTGCCAGGCGCGCCACCCCGGTCTTCCCGCGGTACAGCCGCCCGTCCGGCGAACGCGTCCCCTCCGGGTAGATCCCGAACAGCTGCCCCTCCGACAGCACCCGCTTGCCCGTGCCGAGTGAAGCGTGCGCGGCGTCTCCGCCGGTCCGGTCCACCGGGATCGCACCGACCAGGTGCATGAACGTGCGCGTCAGCCAGCCCTTGAGGCCCGTGCCGGTGAAATAGTCGGACTTGGCGATGAACGTGATGTGCCGCTTGACGACCAGCGGCAGGAACACCGAATCGAACACCGCCAGGTGGTTGCTCGCCAGGATCGCCGGTCCGGATTCGGGCACGTACTCGAGCCCCTCGACCTGCGGACGCCATATCGCCCACAGCATCGGCCCCAGCACCGCCTTCAACACCCGGTAGATCACGGAGCCAAGCGTATAGGCCCGGTTCAATGCACCGCAGGCCCGTGGGTCCGCGCTCGCCGCCGCGAGCCCGATCGTGCGAGAATTGGCGGGCGGCATCACGACGACCGGGAGGCGCAGTGGCAAACGGATCCGAAGCGTTCACCTTCGACGTCGGTCCCGACGCCGAGGCCACGATGCTGCTGTGCCACGGCTTCACCGGCGACCCCTCGAGCATGCGCCCGTGGGGCGAGCACCTGCGCGACGCGGGATTCAACGTCGTGGCCCCGCTGCTGCCCGGCCACGGGCTGCCGTGGCGGGAGCTGGCCCGGACGCGCTGGCCGGAGTGGTACGGCGCGGTCGAGCGGGGTCTGGACAGCGCCTTGGACTTCGGCCGACCGGTGTTCGCGGGCGGGTTGTCGCTGGGCGGTTCGCTGGCGCTGCGGCTGGCCGAGCTGCGCGGCGCGGAGCTGAGCGGCCTGGTGCTGGTCAATCCCGCGATCTACGACGACAAGCCGAACGGGTTCCTCGCTCCGGTGCTGCGCTACATCGTGCCGAGCGTCGGCTCGATCGGCTCGGATCTGGCCAAGCCGGACGTGCGGGAGAAGACCAGCGACCGGACGCCTCTGGCGGCGTTCGCGTCGGCCCGTCAGCTGTGGAAGGTCACCCGCGCCGACCTGCCGCGGGTGACGATCCCGTTGAGCGTCTTCACCAGCGCGGTCGACCACGTCGTCCATCCTCGCAACAGCGCCATCGTGCGGGCCGGGGTGCGCTCGAAGGAGGTCGAGTCGACGATCCTGCCGCGCAGCTACCATGTAGCGACCCTCGACTACGACGCGGAGACGATCTTCTCCGGAACCGTCGAGTTCATGACCAGGCAGTTGGCCAAGACCCGAGGTGTTCATGACTGATCGCGAAGAGGAATCCGAGTCGGGCGGAGGGATGGGCCCCGAGGACGTCGACCGGCGGTTCAACGAGCTGATCCGCGACCTCGACGCGAACGGGCCGGACGAGGTTCCCGAGCCGGCGGCGCAGCCGGCTCCCCCGCGCGACGACGAGGACGAACCGACCCTGTTGGAGCTGTGGGACGCCGAGCTTCCCGACGACGAGGACGACGAGGATGAGTACGTTCCTCCGGAGCCGCCGCCGTTGCCGTGGCCGAGCCTCCCGGCGATCGGCGGGGTGCTGTTCATCCTCGGCGGCGTGCTGCTGCTGGTGCGCCCGGACGTGGCCCCGCTGGGCACGAACCCGGGCCGACTGGTCGGCTTCCTGGTGTTCTTGGTCGGGGTGTGGATGCTCATCAGCCGTCTGAAGGACGACACCGCCGAGGACGACGGCGACGGCGCGATCGTGTAGTCGGTCCTGCCTGCCTCGGAGGCAGGACTCATCGTGTGTTCAGTCCTGCCCGCCTCGGTGCCGAGACTGATCGTGTGTTCAGTCCTGCTTCCCTTGGAGCCAGGACAGGATCGCGTCGAGC
Organism: Glycomyces halotolerans; assembly: GCF_054779575.1. NCBI lineage: Bacteria > Bacillati > Actinomycetota > Actinomycetes > Glycomycetales > Glycomycetaceae > Glycomyces > Glycomyces halotolerans. The sequence goes on along the minus strand of NZ_BAAGXZ010000004.1, from coordinate 129,250 downwards.
AGTCCCTCGGCGCCCGGTCCTTTGAAGACGTCGTCGGCCGCGCCGGGGAAGGTCAGCGGCGCGACTCCGTAGGCGTCGGTGATCGCCTGCGTCTCCTTGGACTGCGCGTCCGCTTCGCTCACGACGAGCAGCACGGGCGGGGAGCCGACGGGTTTCGGCAGCTGCTTGGGCGGCTTCCTCGGCGAGACGAGGACGACCGCGGCGGCCGGGTAGCGTGCCGCGGCGAGCGCGACCCATCCGGCTCCGAGGCCGTGGCCGATGAGGACGGTCTGGCGCGGGACGGTCATCGCCGCCTGGACCACATCGTGCGCGAACGCCTCGGGTCCGCCGGGCGCCGCGGGGGTGTTGCCTTGGCCGCGGACGCTCACGGCGGCCGCGTAGCGCCCCGATGCGGCGATGCGCTTGAGCCACAGGACCCCGAACGCGGCGGCGCCGGCCTGGTCGCCGGTGCAGCAGAGCACGGGCGAGGCGTCGGGGTCGTCAACGGTCTCCACGTCGAACAGGTCGGCGGGCTCGACCACCGCGATCTCGCGTCGGACCGGCGCGGGCTCGGGGGTGCGGGTGCGGCGGACCCAGGCTTGCAGGCTCACTTCGCGGGCTCCTGTTCGAGGGTGTCGATGATGCGTCCGAGGCTGGCCAGGTACTCCTCGGCGTCGACGGCGAGCCGGTGGCGCGGCGAGGTCCCGGTCGATTCGACCGCGTACTGGTCGGATTCGCTGACGACCTGCTGGCGGAAGTTGACCGCCCGCTCGGGGTCGCCGTTGCGGATGTGCAGCCAATGCGAGATGGCGTGGGTCTGCCAGTGGACGATCGGCAGCACGCCGACGCCGGGCTCGACCAGGCCGGCGACGGCGAGGGTCTCCACGCGCGGGGAGAACATGCGGGCCAGCAGTTTCGAGTGCGGCGAGTCGCCGTCGACGCCGAGGAGGCCGGAGGGGACGCAGCCGATCTTGGGCTTGTATCCGGTGGCGAGGACGACGACGTCCGGTCGCATCTCGGCGCCGTCGGTGAAGGCGACCGCGTTGCCTTCGAAGCGGGCGATCTCGCCGCGCCGCTCGATGGAGCCGTCGCCGACGTGCTCCATGTAGCGGCCGTTGCGGATCGGTTCCTCGTCGGTGTGTCCGTGGTCGGGCGTCTCCATGCCGAGCCGGGCGGCGAGGCCCTTGGGGCCTTTGAGGGCCCGCTCGGTGAGGAAGCGGCGGATCCAGCGCGGCCGGGCGTTGAGCCGGGCGACCGCGTAGTCCGAGGGTTCGCCGCCGAGGTACTTCGGCAGGTACCAGTAGCCGCGGCGGACCGAGTGGACGCAGCGGGAGGCGACCACGGCGGCCTCGCAGGCGATGTCGACGCCGGAGTTGCCGCCGCCGACGACGAGGACGTTCTTGCCGCGCAGCCGCGAGCCGTCCTTGAGCTGCGAGGAGTGGAGCACGGTGCCGCGGAACTGGTCCTGACCGGGGTAGGAGGGCAGGTTCGGGACCCAGTGGTGGCCGGTGGCGACGATGACCGCGCCGTAGCGCAGGCGCCGGGCGGCCGAGCCCGCGGCGGGTTTGACGACGACTTCGAACCGGGAGCCTTCGACGGGTTCGACGTGGGAGATCTCGGAGCCGTACCAGATGTGCTCGCCGAGGCCGAAGTGCGCGGCGTAGCTCTTCAGGTACTCGAGCATCTGGGCCGACGAGGGGTAGTCGGGCCAGTGGTCGGGCATGGGGAAGTCGGGGATCTCGGTCTGCGAGCGCGAGGTGACCAGGTGCGTGTTGGGGTACAGGGGGCAGTGCTGGTTCTCGGGATTCCAGAGGCCGCCGAGGACGGTGTCGCGTTCGTAGCAGTCCACTTCGAAGCCGTTTTCACGGAGGTTCTTGACCGCGATGAGGCCCGAGGCTCCGGCGCCTATGACGCAGACGGCCTGTCCTCGGTCGTAGGCGGCTTGCGAGGAGTACTCCTGCAACGGACTTGCTCCTTCTCTGGGGCGTCGAATCGGGCCGGGCTCCGCGCCTTCCGGGAGGTGCGGTCCGCGTCGGCAAGCTTCGGCGAGAAGGCTTGCGAGCCGTGGATCCGCCAGGAGGCGTCGAAGGACTGAGAGCAGATTACCGTGAGCAGACCTCGTACTTTCGGGGGAGGTAGGCTCCGCACGTGCTGTTCGAGCTGTGGAAACATCCTCGACCCGCGGCCGGCGTGTTCCGCCAGGAAGGACAGGTCGTGGTGGCGTCGCATCGGCTGGCGAAGCGGGTGCTGGCCGACAACGCGCGCTTCTCCCCCGCCAACGCGCTCGACGCGATCACTCCCCTGCCTCCCGCGGTGCTGCGGGAGTTGACCCGGCACCGGTTCCGGTTGCCGCCGACGCTGGCCAACAACGACACCGGTAGTCACGAGCGGATCCGGGCGACGTTCGGGGAGGTGTTCCGGCCCGATCGCGTGGAGGCGCTGCGCCCGTGGCTGACGGGACTGGTGCGGCGGACGGTCGCCGGGGTCGCGTGGCGGCTGCGCCGAGGAGCGACGGTGGATCTGGACCGGGAGGTCTCCTCGGAGGTCCCGCTGGCGGCGCTGGCGCGGCTCGCGGGCCTGGAGGTGGGGGCGACGCAAGAGGTCAAACGATTCTCGAGGGCGGCGCTGGAGCTCTTCTGGGGCAGGCCGGACCTGGACCGCCAGATGGAATTGGCCCGAATCGTGGGCCCCTGCCACCGGGAACTCCGCTCCTGGACGGCGAGAGCGGGAGGCACGGTCGCGGAGGTCCGCGATCGCGAAGGAGAAGACGCGGCGACGGCGGCGCTGTTCTTCCTGCTGGTGGCGGGGCAGGAGACGACGTCCCAGTTCCTGACGCTCCTGGCGCACCAGCTGATCGAGAATCCCGAGCTGCTGAACGCGACTCCGGCCGAGGTGGTCGAGGAGGGTCTGCGGATGCATTCCTCGATCACCTCCTGGCGGCGAGTGGCCGCGGAGGACACGGAGATAGCCGGATTCCCGATCGGCAAGGGCGAATCGGTCCTGGTGTGGTTGGCGGCCGCTGGAGTCGACCAGGACGTGGCCGAATGCCCGCACCGCATGGTCCCGGGTCAGCGGGGAAGCAGGCGACATCTGGCCTTCGGCGCGGGCGCCCACCGCTGCCTGGGCAGTCAACTCTCGAGGCTCGAAGCGGAGGTCGTCGTGACCGAGCTGGCGCCTCTCCTCGGCCGCTGCAAGGTCGTTGAGGCCCCGACGAGCATCGAGAACCTTTCCTTTCGAATGCCGACTCCGCTACTGGTCGCTTTTGGAAGCTGAGCCGAGGAACGATCACCGAAATCTCATCGGCGACCGCGAGGGTGGGTGGGGCTGAGCTGGGTCTGCGGGTTCGGCTTCGTGTGGGTCGGGCTTCAAGCGTCAGCGACTACTAGGCAGGGGTTGAGGCGGGCTGGGTCTGCGGGTTCTGGTCCGTTTCGGTCGTGGCTCAAACGGATCGGCGATGAGTGCTGGGTGGTTGGTGAGGGCCGGTCGGTCGGCTGTCGGCTATGGCCGACTGCGGAGTCTTGTGGCCGATTGGGGGCCTGCTGGCGGCTGATCGCGGGCCTGTGCGGGGCGGTGACTGGGGTTTTCGGAGCCGGGCATGGGAAAAGGCCCGAGAGCCGGTGGCTGCCGAGCTGAGCGCGGTATGAGTGCTCCCTCCCCGCCGCGGCATCCGGGCGGGGCGGCCTAAGAACGGGGGCGGCCCCAGATCGGAGACCGTTGAGGCCGAAGCCGATACCGGTTCGCGTTGCGGCCAGCCTCTCGGGTCGGGCTCAGTCTGGTTACCTGAGGCAGCTTCGGTCTGGTTACCTGAGGCAGCCTCTGGTGCGGGCTCGGGGGCGGTCTGTGTGGCCGGGGCCGCGAACTTCTTTCGCAGCCGGGCCCGTGAAGCCCGGATTTCGGCTTCGAGGCGTTGCTGCTCGATAGTTTCGGCGGCGGTGTTGAGATCGTCCCTCAGCTTCGGCCCCCACTCCTCGGGGTAGAGGCCGGTGGGGAACACGTTCGCGATGTCGTCGGCGAAGTCGGCGTCGAGGTCGGCATCGCTGCGCCAGTCCTCGCAGCCGCAAACAGGACCGCCCTCACCACCGACCCCGCCGGTGCTCGTGCCGGTGGTGTCGTGTCGGTGTTCGTGTCCTTCGTGGTGGACGGTCAATGCCTGGCCCGGGGCGGTCTTCGACACCGTCCAGTCCGGGGTGTGGACCCTGCCGTGGTGGAACCGGCACAACAGGATCAGGTTCTCGGCATTGGTCTCGCCACCGGCCCACCACGGGCGGATGTGGTGCGCCTCGCACTGCACCGACGGGCGCCCGCAGCCGGACCAGGCGCAGCCGCGCGGCTGCTCGGCGACCAGCTTGCGCCGCAGCGCGGCGTTCGGCAGCCGCTCGGCCCGACCCAGCTCCAGAGCCTCACCGGCGCGGTAGTCGAACACCATCGGCACCACCGAGGCCTCACACGCCAGCAGCCGGGCCATCGCGAGGGAGATCGGGCGGCCCTCGAGCGTCGGGACCCGGCCGGTGTCGACGCCTTGGAGGGTCTCGACATCGACGGTGAGGTTCAGCTGACAGGTCTCCCCGTGCCGCCTGGTGGCTTTCGGGTCCGAGCCGTAGACCCCCAGCATGTGATGCAGCGCCTCGGCATTCCGGTTCGCCGCGGCCGGGAGGATCCCGTCTTCATCGGTCTCGTCCTGCCTCGGTGGCGGTACGGCGGTCTTGAGGGCCTTGTCGAGCATGAGCCCGGTCGGGCCGGTCAGGAGGCCGTCGACGGCCCACATGCCGTTGCCGGTCTGCCAGATGTCGAGGCGCTGCAGGGTCTGCTGGGAGAGGTCGTCGAGGACCTCGTCATGGGCGGTCAGGGCTGCCTCGAGCTCGGCCAGGTGCGCCTTCAACTCGCTGAAAGGGGCGTGGATGCAGTACTGGGCGGCCAGCGCCTCCGGGGTCGGGCAGGTGATCTGCTCATCGAAGGGGGAGGTGACCGGGGCCGGGTACGGGGTGGTGGCGTGGCGGCGCAGGGCGGTGGTGTGTTCGAACTGGCGGACCGCGTAGGCGACCCGGTCGATCCGCGCCGCCCCCGTAGTGGCGGTCTCGGTCAGGACGGTGAACTTGCGGGAGAGGCGGGCGATGGCGGCGAGATCCGCGGCGATGCGCACATGGAAGTCGAACCGCTCCATCAGCCAATCGCGGAGGGCCGAGAAGCCGTCGAAGTCGCGGTGGATGTTCCAGTCCTTGGCCTCGATCACGCGCTTGAGTACCTGCGCGTGCGCGGCGTTCATCAACGCCCCGGCCCGGTCGAGTTCGGTGTGGATGGCCTCGGACTTCTCGGTCCGCTCGCCCGGATTCAACCGTGCCTGCCGAGTCTTGGTCGCCACCATGCCGTTCACCTCCTCGCTGAGGCCTGAAGTATTTCGAACCTTCGGTGTGTTTCCGCCGGTTCGTTCGATACCTCAATGATCCCCGATCAGGGCTGGTCTGCCATCACCCGACCGGTGGCAATTCATTCATGTTTGGCCCTTGAACCGATTGCGGCACAACCGGACTCGCACTATCCGACGACCGGAACCGGGATGCCGGGCTCTGGGCCCGGCATCCCGGTTCCGGCACCCTTACCGGGCGAGTTCGACGTCGACGTAGTCGAGGTCGACGATTCCCGGTCGGTCCGCCTTGGTGAAGGTCAATGTCGATGCCCCGGCGGGGAGTTCGACGGTGACCTTGGTCAGCCCGACCATGTCCCGGTACTGGGTCGGGGTGTACGTCACCTCTTGGGCCTGAACACCATTGACCTGCAGCAGGTGGCCAGAGGCGATCTGGGCCCGCCGCTCCTCCTCGGTGCCGGCGGTCGAGTAGCCGATGGTCAGCTCGTAGGTTCCCGCCGCGGGGACGTCCACGGGCAGGCTCAGGCTGCTCTCGGGTTCGGCCAGGTTGCGGACGTAGGCGGACCCCGAGAAGTACGCCGCGAAGAAGTTGCCCTCGGACATGTCCACCTCGACCAGGTCGGCCCCGGTCCATTCGCCGCTCTCGGCCTCATACCGCTGGTGGAACGGGACCGCGTCGAGGTAGTCGATGCCGACGTCGTCGACGTTCAGGCGGATCTCGTTGTCTCCTTCCGCGAGGACGACCTGAGTCTCGTGAGTCGCGAACGGGTGGTCGACATCGGTCGGAGCGAAGCTCAGCTCGCTTTCGGTGCCGTTGACCGTCAAGGCTGCCGAGGAATCGGAGTCGCTCGGCATTGTGTAGCGGATCCCCAGGTCATAGGCGCCCGCGGTGGGGGCGTCGACCGTGAAGGTCAGCTCGCCGCCGGAGGGCCGGGGGTCGGCGTACTGGTTGTTCGAGGCCAGCGCGCTCCGGTCGACCGAGAAGCGCCCGCCGGCCGCCTCCTCGGCCTCGTGGCGGCGCTGGTGCCCGTCGAAGTCGGGGCCCTCGCCTGATGGAGTCACGACGGCCAGATAGGCGTCGGTCTCCTTGAGACCCTGGACGGGCACCGAGATCGCGCCGTTCTTCACCTTGTAGGTCCCCTCGAACAGCGCCGTCGGGCCGTCGGAGACGCCGTCGGTGCCGGTCCACTCGGTGGCGTAGACCTGCACGTCGACCTTGCGGTGCACCGCCGGCAGGGCTTCGAGGCCCTTGATCTGGAGCCGGATGTCGCCTTCCCCGCCGCCGAAGACCACTCGGGCCGTGGAAGTGTCGGTGTCGGCGCTGGCGAAGCCCTCGAGCACCGGGATCTGTTCGACCCCGGTCGTTCCGGTCGTGACGGTGGCGTCGTTGCCGTTGCCCGAGGCGTCGAGGGCGGTGGTGCCGTCGGCCTCGTCGAAGCGGTACCAGGCGACGTCGCCGCCGCCGACGGTGCCGCCCGGGCTGTCCATGAGGGACTGGATCTCGGCCTGGGTGAGCCCGCTGCCGTGGATCTGGAATTCGTCGACGATGCCGCGCAGCAGCGGGTCGGCCCCGTACTGGGACTCGCCGATCCAGTTCTGGGTGGTCGCGCCCATGTCGGCCGGGCTCAGGGTCATGTCGGGATTGCTCGCTACCGCCTCGCCGTCGATGTACATCGTGGCTTCCGAGCCGGTCTTGGCGACGGCCAGGTGGACCCACTCGTCGGTGGGCAGGTGGCCGTTCGGGCTCTCGATGGTCATCGTGGTCGAGCCGACCTTGAGGTCGAAGCGGGGTCCGTTGCCGTCGTTGGCGGTGAGGAACATGTTCGTGCCGGTGCCCGATCCGAAGTCCCATACGCGCGACCACTGGGAGTCGGCGCTGAGGTTGACCCAGGTGGCGACGGTGAAGTCGTCCAGGCCGGACACGATGCCCTCGGGCAGTGCGACGTAGGCGTTGGGGTGGTCGCCGCCCAGGCCGAGGGCGCTGCCGAAGCCGTCCTGGCCGGCGGTGCGATCGGACGGCAGCGGGACCGGTTCGCCTATCTCGATGTAGCGGCCGGTGTTGGTCGGCGGCGTGGTCTCGACCATCTGGCCGGTCATCTCGCCGTACCACTTGTAGAGCCAGTAGTTGGCGGTCGGCTGCGGGTCGGTTGCGGGGCCGGAGCCGCCGCCGCTGGGCACGAGCAGGTCCGAGAGGCGGCCGGGCTTGTGCCAGAAGGCGAGGTTGGCGGTGTCGACGCCGGCGCGTTCCATGCGGGCGACGAAGCGGGTGAGCCAGCCTGGCACGCCCGCATCACGCGGGGAGCCGTATTCGTTGATGCTGATGGGGCGCGGCTCGATGCCGAGTTCGGCCTCGAGGTCGCGGTAGAAGTCGACGTGCTGTTCGACGCTGAGGCCCTCGACGGGGCCGAGTTCGTGCCAGGAGACGATGTCGGGGACCGTGCCGGCCTCGACGACGTGCTCCATGAACTCGCGCAGGCCGCTCTCGTAGTCGCGGTCGTAGCTGGGACCGATGATGGGCGTGTCGGGGTCGAGTTCCCGGATGAGGCGGTAAGTGTCGTCCCACATCTCGAAGTAGTCGCCCCAGTCGTCGTTCCAGGTCCACTGGGGTTCGTTCCAGATCTCGTAGCCGTATATGTTGTCGGCGCCCGATTCCTGGACGGCGGTGACCATCTGTTCGACCTGGTCGTACCAGTATTCGTCTCCGAGCCACTGGTAGGGGAAGGTCGGGAAGATGTCGGGGAGGCGGACGGTGACCGTCGCGCCGTTGCGGGAGGCGCTCTCCCACACGTCGAGGGTGTCGCCGACCGGCTCGGGTTCGCCGTTCGGCAGGTGGGTGGCGCCGGGCGGGGGCTGGGTGAACATCTTGGGGCTGGTGGGGGCGATCCACTCGTCGGGCGGCCAGCCGTCGTCTCCGATGCCGTAAAGCGAGCCGGAGGCGGCGTGGTCGACCTCCTTGACGGGCTTGGAGACGTCGATGGTCAGGGTCGTCGGGTCGGGCGCGGGTGCTTCGCCCGCGCCAGGGACGGCGTTCGCGACGAGTGCCGTGGAAGTGAGCATCAGAGTCGTGCCTGTGATTGCGAGGAGCCTTCTTCGCATTGTGGTCCTCCGGTATCGGCCGCGTTCGAGGAGCGCGGCACGGAAAAGTCCGAAAAGGTTTTCGGTGAGGTTATCGCTCACAAGCCCACGGGTCAATAGACGAACCTGCATAGATTGATACCGCTTTAGAGATCCAGCCACTCGGTCACGCTCAACCGGAACACCTCCGGCTCGAGCTTGCCCGCGCCCTCGGGGATCCGGCCGAGGCGGTCGCCGGGGAGGTCGTGGAGGTTCTCGTGTTCGGCCAGGCCCGGACGGTGGGGCCAGGCGCCGATGACCACCGCGGACGCGATCCGGCATCGGGCGAGCGCTTCGAGGGTCAGGGCCGTGTGGTTGAGCGTGCCGAGGCCGGCTCGGGCGACTACGACGGCGGGGCAGCCGAGTTCGACGGCGAGGTCGCGAACCGTCCAACCGCCCTCGCCCATGGGGACCAGCAGGCCGCCGGCGCCTTCGAGGAGCGTCACGTCGGCGGAGCCGTCCAGGGCCTCGTCGGCGACTTCGGTGAGTTTCAATAGCGGGGCCTCGGCTCGCCGAGCGGCCGCGAAGGGGGCCAGCGGGTCGGGGTAGCCGATGAGGCAGCGGGCGGGCGCACCGCTGAGGCGGCCCGCGGTGGTGGCGTCGTCGTCGCCGCCGGTCTGGGCGATCTTGAGGATTTCGACGCTCTTGCCTTTGGCCATGAGGTGGGCCGCGATGGCGGCGGTGGCGATGGTCTTGCCGACTCCGGTGTCGGTTCCGGTGATGATCACCGGTCCGTCGAACTCGATCACGGGCGCGTCTCCTTGACCGTCTCCAGGGCCTTGTCGAAGTCGTCGGCGTCCACGCCGGTGTTGACCGTGATCCGCAGCCGGGAGCGGTGGTCGGGTGTGGACGGGGGGCGGAAGCAGCCGACGGCAACGCCGCGTTCGGCGCAGCGGGCGGCCCATTCCGCGGCCGCGTGGGCGTCGCCGGCGGGCGGGGAGAGGACTCCGGCGGCCGGTGCGGGGGCTTCGAGCAGGGCGGCGGCTCGCGCGGCACGCCGCGCCAGTTCGGCTCGGGCCCCGTCGGATGCGCGCGCGAGCGCCAGCGCGGCCCCCGCCCCGGCGATGACCGCGGGCGGGGGCGCGGTGTCGTAGACGAAGGTGCGCCCGGTGTCGGTGAGGTGGCGCCGCAGCGCCGCCGGTCCGGCGATGACGCCCCCTGCGGCGCCGAGCGCTTTCGAGAGCGTCGCGGTGATGACGACTCCGGGTTCGCCGGCGAGGCCGGCGGCGGCGACGCCGCCGCTTCCTGCCGGTCCGACGGTGCCGATGGCGTGGGCCTCGTCGACGAGGAGGAGGGCGTCGTGGGCGCTGGTGAGGGCGTGGATCTCGGTGAGCGGGGCGGCGTCGCCGAGCACGGAGTAGACCGATTCGACGGCGACGACGGCGGGCCGCAGTTCGATCAGCCGCCGTTCGAGGTCGTCGAGGTCGTTGTGCGCGAAGGTGTCGGCCGGGACGGCGGCCAGGCGGGCGGCGTCGTGGAGTGAGGCGTGGGCGTGCTCGTCGAGGAGCACCGGACCGGCGAGCGCGACTACGGCGCCGAGATTGGCGAGGTAGCCGGATGAGTAGAGTGTCGCGGTCTCGGTGCCGACGTGGCGGGCGAAGCCGGCTTCGAAGGTCTGGTGGGTTTCGACGGTGCCGCGGACGAGGCGGGAGCCGCTCGCGCCGAGGCCGTGCTCGGTGAGCGCGGCGGTGGCGGCGGCGACGACGTCGGGGTGTCGGCTGAGGCCGAGGTAGTCGTTGCCGGCCAGGTCGATCGCGTCGGCGCGGGGCCGGGGGGTTCGGGTGAGGCCGGCGCGTGAGCGCAGTTCGGCCTTGCGCGCGAGGCGGTCCCAGGTCTTCACGCGCAGACCTCGTCGACCGCTTCGGCGAGGGCGGTGGCGAGCAGCTCGGTTTCGGTGTCGCCGAGTGTCAAGGGGGGCATGACGATGACGGTGTCGCCGAGGGGGCGGAGCCCGACGCCGCGGTCGCGGGCGGCGCGGCAGACCTCGAAGCCGGTGCGTTCGCGGACGGGGGCGACCTCGACGCCGGTCATGGTGCCGAGGCGCCGGATCTCGACCACGCCGGGGTGGGCGGCGAGGGGTTCGAGGAGTTTGCCGAGCCGTTCGCCGAGTCGGGCGGCCTGGCCGATGACGTCGTTTTCGGCCATGACGGCGAGGTTGGCGAGCGCGGCGGCGCAGCAGAGCGGGTTGGCGGTGTAGGTGTGGCCGTGGAAGAAGGTGCGCGGCGCGGTGTCGCCGGGTCGGGCGAGGAATGCCTCGTAGACGTGTTCGGCGGCGAGGACGGCCGATAGGGGCAGGTATCCGCCGGTGATGCCCTTGCCGCAGGTGAGGAGGTCGGGGACGACGCCGGCGTGCTCGGCGGCCCACATCGTGCCGGTGCGGCCGAAGCCGGTGGCGACCTCGTCGAGGATCAGCAGCGCGCCGTGGGAGTCGGCGAGCTCCCTGGCGGTGCGCAGGAATGATGCGTCGTAGTCGAACATGCCGGCCGCGCCCTGGATCATCGGTTCGACGATGATCGCGCAGACGTCCTCGCCGTGTTCGTCCATGGCGCGGGCGAGTTCGGCGGCGGCGATGTCGGCCCGGTCGGGGCCGAGGGCGCGGTCGCCGGGTGAGGCGACGCCGATGGTCTCGAGCAGGAGGGGCTTGTAGGCGTTGTGGAAGAGGTCGTGGCCGCCGACGGCGACGGCGCCGAGGGTGTCGCCGTGGTAGGCGTGCTGGAGGCGCACGAATTTGGCTTTGGCCCGGCCGGTCTGGGTGGAGTGCTGGTAGGCGATCTTCAGCGCCGCCTCGACGGCGGAGGAGCCGTCGCCGGCGTAGAAGACCTTCGTCAGTCGGGGACCGTGTCCTTCGGGGGCGAGCGCGAGCAGCGCCTCGGACAGTTCGATGCCCGGGGTGTGGGTGGTGCCGAGGAAGGTGGAGTGGTCGAGGCGGGAGAGCTGTTCGGCGATGGCGGCGTTGATGTCGGGGTGGCAGTGGCCGAGGGTGGTCGTCCACAGCGAGGAGACGCCGTCGAGGTGGCGATTGCCGTCGACGTCGACGAGCCAGGGGCCCTCGGCGCGGTCGACGACGGTCGGCTGGTCGTCGATCCAGTTGGCGTGCTGGGTGAACGGGTGCCAGACGGCGGCGGCGTCTCGGGCGATCCACTCGGCGCTGGTGGTCATCGTCGTCTCCTGTTGGCAGGTTCCTACAAATTCCGTTGGCAGTCTATGCCAATCGGCGGTCGGCGGCGTGCGGGCCGGTTCGGCGCGGCGGCGGGTCCGCGCCCGATGAATAACTGAATTGCCATGGCGCAGAATATGACCTGGAGGGGGCGGGTTCTCACGTCCGCCCCGGTTTTTACACATTGCACACACTGGGGCTCTTGACATCGAGGTGCCACACCGTCAGACTAGTGACACTTGCGGCAATCGCGGAGGATTGTCGCTTACCTCCCCTTCCGGCTTCTCATGGTCCCGGCGACGATTGCGGAGCCGCGGAGAGGCCCCTATGGCGACGCCCGCGGAGCCATAGATTTGGCACCCATGGCGACGCCCGCGGAGCCATAAATTGGCAAGGAAGGCCCTGTGTCGAATCAGAACCCCGAAGCGCCCCGGACAGGCCCGGCAGACGAGCGAGAGGAGGAGCGCTCCCCCACCTTCGGCGACGTCTTCGGCAATCGGGAGGCCGCGGCGTTCCTGGCCGCTTACTGCCTGTCGAGCGCGGGAGCGATGCTCAACCGGGTGGCGGTGACGTTCCTCGTCTGGAGCACCACCGGTTCGGCGGCGTTGGCGGCCGGTTCCTTCGCCATCAGCTTCGCGCCGTATCTGGGCCTGGCGCAGATCCTGGGCGCCATCGTGGACCGCTACGCGTACCGGAACGTGATGGTGGTGTGCGACCTGCTGCGGGCCGCTCTGGTGGCGCTGCTGCTGATTCCGGGGATGCCGGTGCCGATGATGATGGTGATCGTGTTCGCCATCGCGGCGGTCCAGCCGGCCTATTCGGCGGCGCGGACGGCGACGCTCGCGCAGATCCTCACCGGTGAGGCGCTGTCGGTCGCCATCGCGTTGAATCTGAGCGCCACCGGCATCTCGCAGATCGTCGGCTATCTGGCCGGCGGCCTGCTCGCGGCCCTGGACCCGTATACGGCTCTGGCGATCAACGCGATCCTGTTCGCCGTGAGCGCCGTGACCGTCGCGGCGCTGGTCAAGCACCGTCCGTCGGTGAACAAGCGGGAAGAGCGCCGCCATGTCCTGGTGGAGACCGCCGAGGGCCTGAAGATGCTGCGCGACAACCGCGTGCTGCGGACGGTCTCGTTCGCGATCTGGGGGCTGTATTCGCTCGCGGCCGTGCCGGAGGGCGTGGCGGTGCTGTGGGCGGTCCACTTGGGCGGCGGTTCGATCACGCAGGGATCGATCATGGCGATCGACGCCGGCGCCGCGGTCGTCGGCCTGCTCCTGTTCACTCGTTTCGTGTCCCCGTCGATCCGCGACCGGCTGATACGTCCGCTGGCGTTCGCCGCTCCGGTCGTGCTGATGACGGCCCTGCTGGATCCCCCGCTGCCGGGGGTCATCGCGATCGCGATCGGCATCGGCCTGTCGACGGCGATCATGGCGCCGCTCAACGCCACCCTGGCGCACTGCATCCCGGACGGATGGCGCGGCAGGATCGTAGCGGCCGCCAACGGCGGCCTGCAGCTGTCGCAGGGCGCGGCGATCGCCGCGGTCGGCGCCGTCGCCGAACTCGGCGTGCCGGTGCCGTACGTCGTCGGCGTCTGGGGGCTGCTCGGGCTCGGCGTGATGGCGCTGGTGACCAGGCATTGGCCGAGCGCCGAGGAGATCCGCTCGGCGAAGGAGGCCGCCGCTCCGGCGCGGTCCTGATTTCAAGGGACTCGCCGTCCCCGGCCCCGTCGCGGGGACTAGGCTCGACTCGGCGAACGTGCACACCTACGGCCCCACTGGCGTCGTCGTGACCGGGAATCACAGGAGATCTGTCGTGGAACACAGCAAGACCATCGAGCTTCGCGGACATCTGATCGACCAGGGCGTCTTCGCCCGGGTGATGGACGACGTCCTCGAATACTCGGGGGCCTACTCGATCGACCGGTTCGACGTGGGACGTCACCACACCGACGAGTCCTACGTCCAGTTGACGGTCTCGGCCGACAGCCCCGAGCAGCTCGAACGCATCGTGATGCGGCTGCAGACCCACGGGGCGAACCCGGTCGACCCCGGCGTGGCGACCCTCAAACCGGCCCCGAGCGACGGGGTGTTCCCCGAGGACTTCTACTCCACGACGAACTTCGACACGCAGGTGCGGGTCAACGGCGGCTGGATCGACGTCGACAACTCCGAGATGGACTGCGGCATCATCGTCGCGCCCGACCACGGCTCGGCGAGGACGCTGCCGGTGTCCGACGTGCGCGCCGGCGAGCTGGTCGTCTGCGGCGGGCTCGGCGTCCGCGTCATCCCGCTGCCCGAGCCCGAGCGCGACGACCCCGAGTCGTCGAACTTCGAGTTCATGGCCTCCGGGGTCTCCTCGGAGCGGCCGCAGGCGCTCCAGGTCCGGCAGATCGCCGAGAAGATGCGCGAGGTCAAGGCCCGCGGCGAGAAGATCCTGTGGGTCGGCGGTCCCGCGATCGTCCACACCGGCGCCGGCAAGGCCCTCGAGGCGCTCATCGACGAGGGCTACGTCGACGTGCTCTTCGCCGGCAACGCCCTGGCCGCCCACGACATCGAGTCGTCGCTGTACGGCACCTCGCTCGGCGTCGACCTCGACAAGGGCCACGGCGTCCCGCACGGCCACGAGCACCACATCCGCGCCATCAACAAGATCCGGGCGTGCGGGTCGATCGACGAGGCCGTCTCGACCGGCGTGCTGCGCCGCGGCATCATGCACGCGCTGGCCAAGAACGGCAAGCAGTACGTGCTGGTCGGCTCCGTCCGCGACGACGGTCCCCTCCCCGACGTCTACACCGATGTGATCGAGGGCCAGCGCGCGATGCGTTCGCTCATCCCGGGGGTCGGGTTCGCGATCATGGTGGCGACGATGCTGCATTCGATCGCGACGGGGAACCTGCTGCCGGCGCGGGTGCCGCTGGTGAGCGTGGACATCAACCCGGCGACGGTCACGAAGCTGGCCGACCGCGGCTCGGGCCAGGCGATCGGCGTCATCACCGACATCGGGCTGTTCTGCGAGCAGCTCGCCGGCGAGCTCGTGGTGGGCTACAAGCGGGACTGATCGGCGTCTCAGCGAAGTGAGTGGGCGACCGGCGGCGCCGGTCGCCCACTGCGGTTCGGCGGGTTCCGTGCGGGAGCGCCCGAGTCGCCCATTGACCTGGAATCGAAACATGTATATGTTTAATCGATAAGCCGAACTAGGTGCCTCAGCGCAGGTTGGGGTGCGGGCCGCGGGCACCGCCGAGAGAAAGCAATCCAATGAGGAAGAGAAGACTCAGGCTCGTCGGCCTGCTGGCGGTGGGAGCGCTCACAGCGACGGCCGCCGTCGTGCAGGCCACCGCCCATTCCCAGGAGGCCGATGCGCTGCAAGAGGAGACCTACTCCTGGGACAACGCCGCCATCGCCGGGGGCGGGTTCGTGCCCGGCATCGTCTTCAACGAGACCGAGCCGAACCTCGTCTACGCCCGGACCGACATCGGCGGCCTCTACCGCTGGCAGCAGGACAGCCGCACGTGGAAGCCGCTGCTGGACTGGGTCGGCTGGGACCAGTGGGGCTACACCGGCGTCGCCTCGGTCGCCACCGACCCCGTCGAGCCGAACCGGGTCTACGCCGCGGTCGGGACCTACACCAACGACTGGGACCCGGGCAACGGCGCGGTCCTGTACTCCGAGGACTACGGCGAGACCTGGGGCGTCGCCGAACTGCCCTTCAAACAGGGCGGCAACATGCCCGGCCGCGGCATGGGCGAGCGGCTCATGGTCGACCCCGCCGACAACGCCAACCTGTACCTCGGCACGCCCTCGGGCAACGGCCTGTGGACGTCGACCGACTACGGCCGCAGCTGGGCCGAGGTGGAGAGCTTCCCCAACCCCGGCGACTTCGTCGTCGCCCCCGGCGACTCCTACCTGGGCGACAACCAGGGCGTGATCTGGATCGAGTTCGATCCCGAGGCCGATCGGACCTATGTGGGCGTGGCCGACCCCGACAATCCGATCTACGTCTCCGATGACGACGGCGCCACCTGGGCGCCGCTGGCCGGAGCGACGCAGATCGGCACCGTCGACGGCTTCCCCAACATCCCCAAGCAGGCCGCCTTCGACGAGTCAGGCGACTACCTGTTCGTCATCACCTCCTGGGACCCCGGCCCCTACAACGGCCCGCCCAACGAGGAGGGCGACGAGCGCGGCGGCTCGGTCTGGCGCCACGACGCGAACACCGGCGCCTGGGCCGAGATCCACCCGGGGCCCAACGGCACCGACTACCAGGGCTTCGGCTTCGGCGGTCTCACGCTCGACCGGCAGAGTCCCGGCACGCTGATGGTCTCCAGCGTCAACGCCTGGTGGCCCGACGAGACGACCTACCGCTCCACCGACTACGGCGAGACGTGGACGCAGTCGTGGAGCCTGGAAGGCTGGCCCAACCGCGTCGACCGCTTCGCCATCGACCACTCCTCGGTCGGCTGGCTCGACTGGGGCAACACCAATCCCGGGGACGCCGAGATCAGCCCCAAGTACGGCTGGATGATCGACTCGATGGCGATCGACCCGCACGACTCCGACCGGGTCATGTGGGGCACCGGCGCGACGATCTACGGCTCGGAGAACCTCACCGCCTGGGACTCCGGCCAGACCTTCGACGTCGAGCCGATGGTCCACGGCCTCGAGGAGACCGCGGTGCTGGACCTGGCCGCGCCTCCCGGCGGTCCGGTCCTCTACAGCGGACTGGGCGACATCGGCGGCTTCGTCCACACCGACCTCGACGCGGTGCCGGACGACTTCTACCAGAGCCCGCACCACGGCAACACCTCCTCGATCGACTTCGCCGAGCTCAACCCGAGCGTCGTCGTCCGCGTCGGCAACGGCGAGGAGGACGTCTCCAGCATCGGGATCTCGTCGAACTCCGGCGGCTCCTGGTGGGCCGGGCAGACCCCGTCCGGGGTCACCGACGGCGGCACCGTCGCCGTCACCGCCGACGCCTCGGCGATCGTCTGGTCCCCCGAGGGGATCGACCCGCAGCGCTCGACCGACTACGGATCCTCGTGGTCGCCGGTCTCGGGCCTCCCGGCCGGGGCCAGGGTCGAGTCCGACCGGGCCGACGCCTCCCGTGTCTACGGCTTCTCGGACGGGACGTTCTACTACAGCGCCGACGGCGGAGCGAGCTTCACCGCCTCGGCGTTCTCGGGCTTCCCGGCCTCGGGCAACGTCCGGTTCCGGGCCGTGCCCGGCGAGGCCGGGCACGTGTGGCTGGCCGGCGGTGAGGACGGGGGCGTCTACGGCATGTGGCGCTCGACCGACGGCGGCGAGACCTGGAACCAGGTCGAGGGCTTCGACGCGGCCGACGCGGTCGGCTTCGGCGCCGCGGCTCCCGGCCAGGACTACCCGGCGATCTACACCAGCGCCTCCTCCGGCGGCCAGCGCGGCATCTACCGTTCGGTGGACCAGGGCCGGAGCTGGCTGCGGATCAACGACGACGAGCACCAGTGGGGCTGGACCGGTGCGGCGATCTCGGGCGACCCTGACGTGTTCGGGCGGGTGTTCGTGGCGACCAACGGCCGGGGCGTGATCGTCGGCGAGTCCAGTGATTACACGCCGGGCGAGCCGACTGAGACGCCGTCCGAAGCGCCGTCGCAGACGCCTTCTGAGACACCGTCGGAGACCCCGAGCACGGACCCGACGACGCAGCCGCCGACGACGGAGCCGCCTTCGGGCGACTGCACGGCCGAGTGGACGTCGGTCAACGCCTGGCCCGGCGGATACCAGGGCGGCGTGACCGTCACCAACGACTCGGGCGCCGCCGCCGAGGGCTGGACGGTGACGTTCACGTTCGGCGGCGATGAGCGGATCGGCAGCCTCTGGAACGGCGAGTGGTCCCAGGAGGGGGCCGTGGTCACCGTCGCGAATGCGGGTTGGAACGGTGCGATGGCCGACGGGGCGTCGACGTCCTTCGGTTACACGGCGACCGTCAGCGGGGCGCCGACCGAGGTCGTGGCGTCCTGTTCGCTGAGTTGAGGTCGGGCGCCGGGGGCCGAGCCCCCGGCGCCTTTCGGTGAACGGCGCCGGTAGGGGCCCTCGGTCGGGATCGGCCCTATGCTCGTTGTTATCGATAAGATAGACTGTGGTCTATATTTAGATGAAACGTTCCAACCGCGAGCCACGGAAGGAGGTGCTCGACCCCGCAGATCGGCCCGGCACAGCGGGGATCGCCCGACCGGCGAACCCGCGCTCCGATCGGCCCGCCCTTCGATTCATCCCGCTACCTCGACCCTTCGAGACCTAAGGAACGACCATGACACGAGTCCTGAAACGCAGACTCGCCCTCCTCATCGCCGGCCTCGCCGCCGCGGTCACCGGCATCGCCGTCGCCTTCGTCGCGCTCCCCTCGGCGAGCGCGGTGGAGACCGGCGTGTGGTACAAGATCATCAGCCGCCACTCCGGACTGGCCTTCGACATCCTCGACGTCTCCACCGAACCGGGCGCCGAGCTCATCCAGTGGAACGACACCGGCGGCGCCAACCAGCAGTTCCGGTTCATCGACGCCGGCGGCGGCTACTACCGCATCCAGGCCCGCCACTCCGGGCACGTGCTCGAGACGTTCGAGTGGAGCACCGACAACGGCGCCACGATCGCCCAGTGGAACGACCTCAACGGCACCAACCAGCAGTGGCAGGTGCAGGAGTCCGGCGGTTACGCCGTCTTCGTCAACCGCCACTCCGGCAAGGCACTGGACGTGTGGGAGTGGTCGACCACCGCGGGCGACCGCATCTCCCAGTACGACGTGACCGGCGGGGCCAACCAGCAGTTCGAGCTGGTGCCGGTCGGCAGCGACGGCGGCGGCGGAGGCGACCCCGGCAACGGTGACTGCGGCTCCGGCAGCCCGGACGCGACGGTGACCGGTTCCAGCGGGAACTACACCGCCAGCAACGGCGGATCGACGGTCTACCAGGGCGGCGACTACCGGGCGGCCATCCAGGCCGCGATCGACTCGACCGGCAACGGCGAGCGGACCTCGGTGATGGCCAGCGGCTCCATCGGCGGGAGCACCATCTGGATTCCGAGCAACCGGGTCTTCGAGGGCTGCGGGACGATCAACGTCGGCAACAACTCCGGCCGGGGCGCGATCGAGTCGACCAACACCTCGAACGTGTCGATCCCGTACCTGACGATGACCGGCAGCCCGTACTTCGGAATGCGGTTCTTCGGCAACAGCAACCTGCACCTCGGCCAGATCAACCTGAACCTCAACGGCGGCATGGGCATTCGCTTCGAGCGTGACGAACCCGGCAGCTCGAACGTGACCATGGACTACGTCTACGTCTCGGGCACCGGCAACCACGGGGTCGAGACCTGGAACGTCGACGGTCTTGAGATCGGCACGGTCGTGGCCCGGAACGTGGCCTACGCGGGCCTGCTGCTGAACAACACGCGGAACGCGAACATCGGCCTGGTCGACGGCGACGACGTCGCCACCGGAACCGGCTACGCCACCTTCCGCACCGCCAACACCGCCGGGCGGCTGTCGAACGGCTCGTACTCGACGAACATCTACGTCGACAAGGTCGTCTCCCGCGGCGGCGGACGAGGGATCTTCTGCGTCTCGCAGTCCGGCGGGGTGCGCATCAACGAGGTCGATCTGGCGAACAACGGCAACAACTCGATCCTCATCGAGAACTGCTACAACTACACGATCGCCTCGGGAACGGTCAACGGCGGCGGGGAGGTGCGCATCGCGGCGCGCAGCGAGTTCCCCAACACCCGCGACACGAACATCACCCTGCGGGTCGACAACACCTCGGTGCGGGAGTCGCCCTGCGCCGACAACTCCACCTGGAACATCAGCGGCAACGCCAGCGTGAACGTCTGCTAGCCGAGCCTTGAGAAACGGCCGGGGGCCGGAGGCGGTGCCTCCGACCCCCGGCCGTGTCGTTCAGCCGCGGTGGCGGGCCAGGTCGGCCGCGCCGATGACGCCGGCCCTGGAGCCGAGCTCGGCGGCCTTGACCTCGGCGACCGGCAGGGTCGCGCGCTTGGCCAGCGCATCGGTGTAGTGCTTGCGGATCGGTTCGAGCAGCACGTCGCCGGCGTCGACGACGCCGCCGGCGATGATGATGACGCCGGGGTCGATGAGCTGGACCATGTCGGCGGCGGAGTTGCCGAGGTAGTAGCCGATCGAGTCGAAGGCGGCGAGTGCGACCTGGTCGCCGGCGCGGGCCGCTTCGGTGGTCTGGCGGCCGGTGATGGCGTCGGGGTCGCCGCCGGCGAGTTCGAGGAGGATCTTGGCGGCGTCGCGGTCGGCTTCGGCGCCTTCGCGGGCGGCTCTGGTGAGGGCGCGGCCGGAGGCGTACTGCTCGAGGCAGCCGGTGCGGCCGCATCCGCAGAGACGTCCGTCGGGGACCGAGCGCATGTGGCCGATCTCGGCGGCGACGCCGTGGGTGCCGCGCAGGAGGTTGTCCTTGACGACGATGCCGCCGCCGATGCCGGTGCCGACGGTGTAGAGGACCGAGGAGCGGAAGCCCGCGGCGGCGCCGTAGCGGTGCTCGCCCCAGATGGCGACGTTGGCGTCGTTCTCGACCACGACCGGGAGGCCGACGGCCTCGGAGACCTTGTCGCGGAGCGGTTCGTCTTTCCAGGAGACGTTGGGGGCGAGCATGACCGTGGAGCGGTCCGAGGAGATCCAGCCCGCGGCGCCGATGCCGACCGCCTCGACGTCGCCGTGGCCTTCGCGCAGTTCGTCGACGACGGCTTTGACCGCTTGGATGACGCCGGGGGTGTCGTCCGCCGGGGTGGGGCGACGGGCCGTGGCGAGGATGTTGCCGGTTTCGTCGACCAGGCCACCGCCGACCTTGGTCCCCCCGATGTCGACCCCGATTGTCAGACTCACTGCTGTCCCTCCAGCGGTTTTTGCGAACGTGATCGGTGGATTCTCCGCGACGCTGCGGGCCAACGACAGACTTTACGCGACGTTTACAGCCCCCGGTCACCGCCCTTTTTCTTAAGTCCTACGGAAGGTAGCACCTGAGGCGGGGGCCGAGCGGGGGTCGCGCGGGCGGTCGGGTCGGTCTCCGGCGGCACGGCCGCGACCGGCTTTGTCTATCATCATGGTTCAGCTCACAATCCCGCCGGACGAGCTGAAGTGACCCGGCGGTAACATACGGGTCAGCCGATATACACAGAGCCGTGACCCGGCGTTTCGAACGGAGCCTGCCCATGCGCGAGTTCGCCGTCCCCCCAGTGGTGACTGTGCCCGATGACGACAACACCCTCACGTCGCTGTGGGACGCCGCCGAGAACCGACCCGATACGGTGCTGTACTCCCGCACCTTCGACGACGGCGCCACCTGGCACGAGGTCACCGCGGCCCAGTTCCGGGAGGAGGTGATCGGTGTGGCCCGCGGTCTGAGCGCGGCGGGCATCCAGCCCGGCGACCGCGTGGCCCTGATGTCGCAGACCCGCTACGAGTGGACCCTGTTCGACTACGCGATCTGGACCGCCGGCGCGGTCACCGTCCCGGTCTACGAAACCTCCTCGGCCGACCAGGCCGAGTGGATCCTGACGGACTCGGGGGCCAAGGCCGTGGTCGTCGAGACCGCCGAGCACCGCGAGCTGATCGAATCGACCTCGGCCGAGGTCACGGGCCTGTGGGCCATCGACGAGGGCGCGGTCGAGACCCTGACCGAGGCCGGCGAGGGCGCCGAGGTCGACATCGAGGGCCGCCGCACCGCCCGCAAGGCCGACGACCTGGCGACCATCATCTACACCTCCGGGACCACCGGCCGGTCCAAGGGCTGCATGCTCACCCACCGGAACCTGCTGGCCGACATCCGCAACGTCCTGCCGGAGGTCCCCAACATCCTGCACGAGAACGCGCGGATGCTCATGTTCCTGCCGCTGGCGCACGTGCTGGCCCGGATCCTGCAGGTCGGCGGCATCGAGGCGCGCATCAACCTGGCGCACTTCTCCGACCGGTCGAAGCTGAGCGCGATCATGCCGGTGGTCAAGCCGACCACGCTCCTGGCGATCCCGCGCGTGTTCGAGAAGGTCTACAACAGCGCCTACCAGCGGGCCGCCGACGACGGCAAGGCCCACCTGTTCGAGAAGGCCGCGGCCTGCGCCAAGGAGTACAGCCGCGCCCTCGACACGCCCGCCGGCCCCGGCCTGCTCCTGAAACTGCGGCACAAGCTGTGGGACGCGCTGGTCTACACCAAGCTGCGCAAGGCGCTCGGCGGCGAGTGCACCTCCGCGGTCTCCGGGGGCGCGGCCCTCGGCGGCGAGCTGGGGCACTTCTTCCGCGGCGTGGGCGTGACGATCTTCGAGGGCTACGGGCTCACCGAGACCTCGCCGGTGCTGTCGCTGAACCTGGAGACCGCCATCAAGATCGGCTCGGTCGGCCGGCCCACCCCGGGCACGGCCCTGCGCGTGGCCGAGGACGGTGAACTGCAGGCCAAGGGCCCGCAGGTCTTCCCGGGGTACTGGAACAACGACGCGGCCACCGCCGAAGTCCTCGACGCCGACGGCTGGTTCTCCACCGGCGACATCGCCGAGATCGACGACGACGGCTACGTGACCATCACCGGGCGCAAGAAGGACCTCATCGTGACCTCCGGGGGCAAGAACATCGCCCCGGCCCCGCTGGAGAAGGTCATGGACTCCCACCCGCTCATCGCCTACGCGATGGTCGTCGGCGAAGGCCGCCCGTACGTGGGCGCACTGATCTCCCTCGACAGCGAGATCCTCCCCGACTGGCTCGAACGCCACGGCAAGGACCGGAACCTCGCGATCAGCGACGTCGTCGACGACCCGGAGCTGCTCGCCGAACTTCAAACGCAGGTCGACCGGGCCAACGCGACCGTCTCGCGGGCCGAGCAGATCAAGCGATTCCGGGTGATCGCGACCGAATTGAGCGAAGACGCCGGAGAAATCACTCCCTCAACGAAGGTCAAACGCCACGTCGTCGTGAAAAAATACTCGGACGACATCAACGCGCTGTACGACAAGCAGAGTTAGCGAGGCTGGATGAGCGAGGAGGCCGGGCTGGAGCGGCAGTGGCGGCTACCCGCCGTGGCTCTTCGGGCGGTGCTCTTCGCCCTCGTCGCGGTCTTCGGATGGGCGACGGTCGGCCTCGTGCCGGCCGCCACCTGGTGCGGCATCCTCGCACTGGCCGCGCTGCCGGGCGTGGTGCTGCCCCACCACCGCCTCCTGGCGCCGGCCGGGCGCCTCGCCGAGGTCGCCGTGGTCATCCTCGGCACGCTCGCCACCGACGGGCTGCCGGCGTGGATGCTGCCCTACTTGATCGCGCCGTTCGCCGCAGCCGCGTTCGACGCCGCCGGCCCCGGTGAGCCGAGCCGGTACGCGCGCCTCCGCGACTGGGGGCCGCCGACACTGGTGGCCTTGACCGCGGTCGGGCTGCTGGTCCAGACGCCGCGGCTGTCGGCGTTCGACCGCGGCACCTACGTGACGACCGTGGCCGTGGCCCTGGCGTTCGGCATGGCCTCGGCCGTCGGGGCCTGGTGGCTGCGCCGCTCGCGACGCTCGGACGTGACCCATTCCAAACTGCCGTACGCCGAAGCCGCGGCGCTGCTGACCCAGCTGCGCGTGGTCGCCCGCCAACTGCCCGGATCCACCCTCGATCCCGGCGGCATCGCCACCGAGATCGTCGACACCGTCGAGCGCATCCCCGGCGCCGACCGGGTCGCGGTCCTGGCCGCCTCGTCGGGGCGGCGCCTGGTCGTGCTGTCCCAGCACGCCGACGAACGGGTCGACTGGGAGACCTCCCCGCAGATGAACGTGCTCTTGGCCGACGCCTGGGCCGGTCAGAAGCCGCAGGCCGGACAGCTGCCGCTGTCGCGGTCGACGCAGGGACCGGTCGCGTCCCTGGTGATCCCCCTGGTCGCCGAAGGCCGAACCGTGGGCCTGGTCGCCATCGAGTCCGACGACCCGGCCGCGTTCGGCGCCGAGGCGATCACCGCCGCCGAAGAGCAGACCAAGGGCGCCGCGCTCCGGCTCGAGACGGCCCTGCTGTTCGAGGACGTGCGGTCGATGGCCACCACCGAGGAACGCCAGCGCCTGGCCCGCGAGATCCACGACGGGATCGCTCAGGAGCTGGCGATGCTCGGCTACGGGATCGACAACGCGATGGCGGTGCTGCCGCCGGAAGCCGGTGAGGCGGCCACCGAGCTGGAGGATCTGCGCTCGGAGGTGACGCGGCTGGTGACCGAGCTGCGGTTCTCGCTGTTCGAGCTGCGTTCGAACGTCGACCGCCAGGGGGGATTGGCGTCGGCGATCGCGGACTATGCTCGTACTGTGGGCGCCTCCGCCGGGCTGCGGGTCCACCTCTCGCTGGACGAGGGCGGTGCTCGGCTTCCGGCCAGCACCGAGGCAGAGTTGCTGAGGATCGCGCAGGAGGCGATCACGAACGCCCGTAAGCACGCCCGGGCCGAGAACCTGTGGGTGACCTGCGAGGTCGACCCGCCGTACACGAGGATCGAGGTCACCGACGACGGTCAGGGCCTGGCCGGTGAGGCCTCCGAGGGCCGCTACGGGCTGGCGATCATGAGCGAGCGCGCCGAGCGGATCCGCGGTTCGCTGGAGATCCGGCCCCACCAGCCGCACGGCACGACCGTGGCGGTGGTGCTGGGCGCCTCGACCCGTCCGACCCCGAAGACCGCGCCGACCCATCCGGGATCCGATCAATGGGCCGCCGCCGACCGCACCGCCGCAACTGAAGACAGCACTTCCGCGCCCGTCGGGCCCGCTGGGGGGTCCGAGCCTGCCGATGAGGAGAGAGACGAATGACTGCTGACGCGCCTGAACCGACCGGTCAGACGACGGTCTTGATCGTCGACGACCATGATCTGATCCGCAAGGGCCTCCGGCACGCCTTCGACCGCGACCCCGAGTTCGAGGTCGTCGGCGAGGCCGACACCGCCGGCGAGGCGCTGCGTCAGGCGTCGTCGCTGATGCCGAGCGTGGTGATCATGGATCTGCGACTGCCCGACGGTTCGGGGCTCGATGCGACTCGGAAGCTGCGGAAGTCGCATCCGACGATGGGCATCGTGGTGTTGACGATGTACGCCGGCGACGACCAGTTGTTCGGTGCGCTGGACGCGGGGGCGAGTGCGTTCGTTCCCAAGAGCGCCCCGGCGAACGATGTGGTGTCGGCGGCGCGGCATGCCTCGTCGAATCCGACGGCGTTCAGCGCCGCGGATCTGGCCGAGGCGATGCAGCGGCGCTTGACCCCGTCGGGCCCGCAGTTGTCGCCCCGGGAGTCGCAGGTGCTGAAACTGCTGGCCGACGGGTTGTCGGTGGCGGGGATCGCGAAGCAGTTGTACGTGTCCGAGTCGACGGCGAAGACGCACATCTCGAAGCTGTACGAGAAGCTGGGGGCGGGCAACCGGGCGCAGGCGCTGATGACGGCGTTGAAGCTGGGGCTGCTGGAGGCGCCGGACCAGCCGAAGTTCTAGCCGGTCTACACCGTCTCGCCGTAGAGCATGGCCTCGAGTCGGCCGGCCTGTCGTTCCCAGGTCCATTCCCGGCATGCCCATTCGCGGCTGGCCTCGCCGAGTTTGCGGGCCAGTGGCTCGTCGGAGAGCACTTGGGTGAGGCGGTCGGCGATTTCCCCGGTGTCGCGGCCGTCGACGACCCAGCCCGACTGGTCGTGGAGGACGGTGTCGGGGGCGCCGCCGGAGTCGCCGGCGATGACGGGGAGGCCGCAGGCGGCGGCTTCGAGGAATACGGCGCCGAGTCCTTCGACGTCGAGGCCGCGGCGGCGGGTCCGGCAGGGCATCGCGAAGACGTCGCCTGCGGCGAAGTGGGCGGCGATTTCGCCTTCGGCGACGGCGCCGGTGAAGGTGACGGCGTGGTCGACGCGGTGGTGGCGGGCGAGGGCGCGCAGGCGTTTCTCGTACGGTCCGCGTCCGACGATGAGCAGGCGGACGTCGCGGCCGACCTGTTCGCGGACGTGCGGGAGGGCGGCGATGAGTTTGTCCTGGCCTTTGCGGGGCACGAGTCGGGAGACGCAGACGATGACCGGTTTGCCGTCGAGGCCGTGGCGGGCGCGGACGGGACCGCCGTCGACCTCGGGGTTGAACATGTCGGTGTCGATGCCGAAGGTGAGTTGCTCGAGCCGGGTGAGGTGCGCGGCGACGGGGGCGATGCGACGGTAGGTGTAGCCGCCGAGGTAGGTCATGACGTCGAGGGAGCGGGCGATGCGACGCAGCGCCTGGCGGGTTCCGGGCATGGCGGCCCAGCCGACCTCGTGGCCGTGGGTGAGGGCGATGGCGCGCTGGATATCGGTGTCGCGCAGGAGGCGTCCCGCGATGAGTCCGAGGGGCGCGGCGGCGCCGAACCAGACGCGGTCGCAGCGGTGTTCGCGGGCCACGGCGGTGACGGCGCGGGCCACGCGCGGAGTCGGCAGCAGCATGGCGGCCCGGTCTCGGACCACTGTGAACGGTTGAGCGGCGTCGAATTCGGAGCTGCCGGGCGAGGTGGAAGTGTACACGACGAGGTCTTCGGACGGCAGTCTGAGCGCCATGCCGTGCACGAAAGTCTGTATGCCGCCCTTGCGGGGCGGAAAGTCGTTGGTCACCAGCAGTGTGCGGCTCATCATGACCCCCTTCATGACGGGTCCAGTCTGACATGCCCGGTTGGATTCCGATGGAATCCGAGATGACCTGTCGGTGGGTTTCGTTCTGGTCGACCGGTGAGCTCGGCGGCCGCGATGGCACACTGGTGCCCATGATGAGCGGCGACGATGAGGCCCCCGCACCGTCCGAGGAGTCCGGTTCGGCGGTGCTGTTCCTGGCCGAGTCGGTGCGTCGCAGGACCGTCGAGATCGCCGCGGCGGCGATGCCGGGCTTGGCTCCGGCGAAGGTTCCGGCTCGGCTGCGGAAGTTCCTGAAGTTCAGTCCGTCGAAACGGGCGAAGCTGGCGCGGGCCGAGATCGCCGCGGAGTTGGCCGAGGGCGACCGTTTTCGCTCGGAGGTCGGCAAGGTGCTGGAGTCGACCGACGCGCCGCTGGTGCGGGCGGTCCGGGACGGTGAGGCGTTCTCCGCGATGAGCGATCCGGCGGAGGTGGCGGCACTGGCGTTTCTGCTGCGACCGGCGGGGTGGGAGCGCCTGGTCGAGGAGGCGACCGCGGCGATCGGCCCCGAGTCCGAGGAGCGGCCGGCGGCGCCGGACGCGGCGGTGGAGCGTCGCCTGGCGTCGGTGGAGAAGGAGAACCGGAAACTGCGCGCGGCCCTGGCCGACCAGCGTTCGGCGGCGGCGAGGCTGCAGGAGGACCTGCGCAGAGCGCGCCGGGACCTGCGGGAGGCGGAGGAGCGTGCCGAGAAGCTGGCCGGCGATCTGGCTTCGGAGCGGGGCAGGATCAAGCGCGCCGATGCGGAGCGGCGGGTCGAGCGGCGACGCCTTGAGTCCGCAGTGGAGGATCTGCGGTCGCGGTTGGAGGAGGTCCGGCGCGCCGACCGGGAGTCCGATCGGCTCACTTCGTCGCGGCTGTGGCTGCTGATGGAGACCCTCACCGGGACCGCCTCCGGGCTGCGTCGGGAGCTGGGCCTGGATCCGGTCGACGAGCGACCGGCCGATTATGTGGCCGATGAGCGGTGCGCCGAGCCGGAGCGGCGCGGCGGCGAGGGCTCGAGGGGCCTGGAGCCGTCCGATCCGCAGCGGCTGGACCATCTGCTGTCGCTGCCGAATCCGCATTTGATCGTCGACGGCTACAACGTGACCATCAGCGCCTGGGGCGATTCCCTGACACTGGAGCAGCAGCGCAACCGGCTCGTGCAGGGACTCGGGGCTCTGGCGGCGCAGACGAACGCGGAGATCACGGTGGTCTTCGACGGAGCGGACCCGATCTTCGGGGCGAAACCGAGCGCGCGCGGGGTGCGGGTGCTGTTCAGCGCGAAAGGCGAGATCGCCGACGACGTGGTGGTGGACCTGGCTAGGGTCGAGCCGAAGGGACGGCCGGTGGTGGTGGTGTCGTCGGACCGGGAGGTCGCCGAGCGGGTGCGGCGCCACGACGCGTACGCGGTGCCGTCGCCGCTGCTGGTGCGGCGGCTTCAGCGCCTCTGAGCGGCGCGGGTCTTGAGCATGACCGAGCCGGCGGCGCGGTCGTGGAGGCCGCGGTGGTAGGGGTCGGCGAGCGCGGTCAGGGCCGGCAGGACCAGGGACAGCAGTACGGCCCGGACGAGGGCGCGTCCGAGGCCGAGGCGGTCGCCGGTGGTGGCCGAGACGCACGCGATCTTCATGACGGCCATGCCGAGGCTCTGGGTGCCGACGGTGAAGCAGCTGGTGTAGTAGACGATGAAGAGGATCGGCGTGGTGAGGTTCACGCCGTTGAAGTCGAGCTGGAGCAGGCCGAGGGCCTCGAGCAGGTAGGTGAACACCAGGCAGGCGACCCAGTCGATGAACAGGGCGGTGAACCGCTCGCCCAGGCGGGCCAGATCCTGTCCGGCCGTGGCACGGTCGGGTGGGGCGCCACCGCGTTGGCTTGTCATGGGCGCGAGTCTACGGGCCGGTTGTTCACGTTCGAGTTCTGGTGCCTTGAGCTGTGGGTACGGTCAAGGTGTCCCGGTCGGCGCGGCGCAAGTAACACGCATGAAACATTTGATTTACGCTGAGGCAACTGATCGCGGCTAGCGTTTCGCCTAATACCTTCGGTGTCGACATCGACGTCGGTGCCCGGCCCCGGCCCGCTGGATCATGGCTCGCCAACACCGCCATGGCAGTGCGCGAGCCGCGAACCAGCTCAGTACCTACCGAGAGGAACACCTTCGTGTTTTCCAGCCCTGACGAGCTCCTCGGATACG
Source organism: Glycomyces halotolerans (assembly GCF_054779575.1). Lineage (NCBI taxonomy): Bacteria > Bacillati > Actinomycetota > Actinomycetes > Glycomycetales > Glycomycetaceae > Glycomyces > Glycomyces halotolerans. The sequence goes on along the minus strand of NZ_BAAGXZ010000004.1, from coordinate 100,843 downwards.
TCCGCGACAACGACGTGAAGTTCATCGACGTCCGATTCTGCGACCTGCCCGGCGTGATGCAGCACTTCAACATGCCGGCCTCGTCGTTCGACGCCGACACGCTGGAGGAGGGCCTGGCGTTCGACGGGTCCTCGATCCGCGGATTCCAGGAGATCCACGAGTCGGACATGCTGCTGCTGCCCGACGTCGCCACCGCGTTCGTCGATCCGTTCCGCCGGCAGAAGACGCTGGCGTTGAACTTCTTCATCCACGACCCGTTCACCCGCGAGGCCTACAGCCGCGACCCGCGCAACATCGCCAAGAAGGCCGAGCAGTACCTGGCCGGGTCCGGCATCGCCGACACCGCCTACTTCGGAGCCGAGGCCGAGTTCTACATCTTCGACTCGGTGCGGTTCGACACCGCCGCCCAGCACGGCTTCTACTACGTCGATTCGGTCGAAGGCGCCTGGAACACCGGCGCGGTCGAAGAGGGCGGCAACCTCGGCTACAAGCCGCGCCACAAGGGCGGATACTTCCCGGTCGGCCCGGTCGACCACTTCGCGGACCTGCGCGACACGATGGTGACCAACCTCGTCGAGGCCGGGCTGACGATCGAGCGGGCCCACCACGAGGTCGGCACCGCCGGCCAGGCCGAGATCAACTACCGCTTCTCGACCCTGCTGCACTCCGGCGACGACGTCCAGAAGTTCAAGTACATCGTCAAGAACACCGCCACCGCCGCGAACAAGACGGTGACGTTCATGCCCAAGCCGCTGTTCGGCGACAACGGCTCGGGGATGCACACCCACCAGTCGCTGTGGGCCGGCGGCGACCCGCTGTTCTACGACGAGACCGGTTACGCCGGCCTGTCGGACACCGCCCGCTACTACATCGGCGGCCTGCTCAAGCACGCCCCGAGCCTCCTGGCGTTCACCAACCCGAGCGTGAACTCCTACCGGCGCCTGGTGCCTGGCTTCGAGGCACCGGTCAACCTGGTGTACTCGCAGCGCAACCGCTCGGCGTGCACCCGCATCCCGGTCACCGGGTCGAACGCGAAGGCCAAGCGCGTCGAGTTCCGCGTGCCGGACCCGTCGAGCAACCCGTACCTGGCGTTCTCGGCCATGCTCATGGCGGGCCTCGACGGCATCAAGAACAAGATCGAGCCGCCGGCGCCGGTCGACAAGGACCTGTACGAGCTCGGCCCCGAGGAGTACGGCGAGATCGAGCAGGTCCCCGCCTCCCTGGACCGGGTGCTCGACAACCTCGAGGCCGACCACGACTTCCTCACCGAAGGCGGCGTGTTCACCGACGACCTGATCGAGACCTGGATCTCCTACAAGCGGGAGAACGAGATCGACCCGATCCGTCTGCGTCCGACGCCGCACGAGTTCGACCTGTACTACGAGGTCTGAGCGGTAACGACCGACTAGGGCGCGGCCTGCGGGCCGCGCCCTTCGTCGTTTGATGGCCCGACCGGCGGCGAGGCATACTCGGTCGGTGCTCTCCAGTCTTCTCCGCGGCGCCGACCGGGCGCTGCTGCGCGACGTCGCGGCCCTGGCCGCGGGCATCTTCGTCGCCGCGATCTCCTTCGGCGCCATCGCCTCGGCGCAGGGCCTCCCGTGGTGGCAGTCGTCGGCGATGTCGCTGCTGGTGTTCGCCGGGGCCTCCCAGTTCGCGACCGTCGGGATCATGACCGCGGGCGGCGGCCTCCTCGCCGGGGTCGCGGCCGGGCTGATCCTCAACATGCGGCACGTGCCGTACGGGATGGCCGTCGGCGACGTCTACTGGAGGAGCCTGCGGTCCAAACTGGTCGGCACGCATCTCTTGATCGACCAGACCGCCGCGTTCGCGCTCGCGGCCGGCGACGACCGGGAGCGCGCCCGGACGGCGTTCTGGACGGTCGGGATCACGCTGTTCGTCACCTGGAACGTCGGCTCGCTCGTCGGCGCGATCGCCGGCCAGTTCATCGCCGATCCGGCCACACTGGGGCTCGACGCGGCGCTCCCGGCGATCCTGCTGGCGCTGGTCATCCCGGGACTGCGCGACCGGCGCACGCTTCTGGCCGGGATCGTGGGCTCCGCGATCGCACTGGCGACCGGCTTCGTGCTGCCGGCGGGTGTCCCGGTGCTGCTGGCGCTGCTCGGCCTCGTGGTGATGTGGCGGCGCGGCGAGCGGAACGGAGAGGGCCGATGACGATGATGGCGGCGATCATCGCGCTGGCGGTCGGCACGTACCTGATCCGGCTGTCCGGGCCGCTCCTGCGGGAGCGGATCACGGTCACCGAATCGGCCGAGAAGGTCGTGAAGGCGGGGGCGACCGTGGTGCTGCTGGCGCTCACGGTCACCTCGACGCTGCTGGTCGAAGGAGCGTGGGCGGGATGGGCCCTCCCGGCAGGGGTCGTGGTCGGCGGCGCGTTGGCGTGGCGGAAGGCGCCGCTGGCGGTCGTCGTGGTCGCCGCGGCGGCCACGACCGCGCTGCTGCGGCTGGCGGGTGTCGCCTGACGTCGCCGATGGTTCGATCTCCGTGCACGAGTGAGGGCCGCCGCCGATCAAGGTGATCGGCGGCGGCCCTCTCGTTCAGTCGCTGGTCGACGGGCCGGCGGGTGCTACCAGTCCTGGGCGACCCGGCGGCGGCGCACGATGAAGAACAGCACAGCGGCGGCGGCCACGAGCGCGGCGGCGGTGCTGAGCATGATCGTCAACGAGCTACCGGTCTCGTTGAGCTTCTCCTGCGCGATCGGGGTGGTGTCCTCGACCGGCGGGGCCTCGTCGCACTCCTCCGGCTTGGTCCACTGCTGCTCACCCGGGTAGTCCTCGTCCCCGTCGCTGACGACGTAGGTGACCACGAAGGAATCCGCGCCCTCGGGAGCGTCGAAGGTGACGGTCTCGGGCTCTGCTCCCGGGGCGAGGACCATGAAGACTTCTTCGCCATTGGGAGGAGTGAAGGTGAAGGACAGTCCGACCGAGCCGGACGGAACCGCCAACTCGAACTCGAGGCCCTCACAGGTGGAGTGGACGGAGCTGCCTTCGCAGTTGGTCCCGCCTTCCCATTCGTGAGTGCTCAGTTCCGTGTCGCCGACGCTCACAGTGACGTTCAGCGACTTCTCCGATTCGCCGACCGGGAAGAAGTACGAGGTCTCCTTGGCCGGTTCGATCGGGTAGACGACCGCGTCGCCGTTGCTCGGCGAGAAGGTGAAGTCGACGGTCTCGGCATAGTGGTTGAGCACGCCGACTTCAAGGCCGAAGCAGTCGCTGACGGCCCACACCTCGGGGGCCTCCTCGGGCTCGTCACAGCCGTCGGTGGGGCGATTGGCCGACCCTTTGCCGGTGCCGGTCTCGTCGTTGGACCAGACGGCGTCGACGGTCAGTTCGACGCGGTCGACATCGTTGCTGAAGGTCTGCGTGGCAGTGAGCGGCGTTTCACCCGGATAGGGCAGCGCCACATTCTCCTCGATGTCGCCTTCGAGCTCGACTTCGGGCTCGCTCGAGGTGACATCGGTGATCCACCCGGCCCCGATGTGAGCGTATCCGCGGTAGTCCTTCCAGTTCCAGTCCTCGACCGTCCAAGTGACGGTCCAGGTGTCCTCGGCGCAGGTCGTAGTGGACGTGACCGTGGTGTGGTGGGCCTGAGCGGCCGAGGCGAACGTGACTGCGCCGGCGAGGCCGACGACCACGCTGCCGGTCAGTCCCAGCACCCTCCTGAGGGTACGGTTCATGTTTCTCCTAATTTCTGGCTTCCGAAATGGGGGGTCGTGGGGTGCTCAGTGCGGTCGGGAGGCTGCAAGCCGAACCGCGAAGGCACTGTACCAACTAGACACGCAGGCACATGAAGAAAGGTCGCATAACAATCTGGCAACGCGGGGGCGCGAGTGCGGTCCGGGCCGCAAGGGATCAGCGATCACTCCTGAGGTTCACCGTGCGTCGCAGCATCTGTGCTTTTTCCCGTTCGTTGCTAGTCAAGGCTGCGGCGTGCTCGAATTCACGGGCCGCTTCGGCCGTGCGGCCCATGCGTTCGAGCATCTCCCCTCGCACTGCGGGCACGAAATGATAGGCCTTCAGCGCCGGCAGGTCGGCGATCTCCTCGACCAGGTCGAGCCCCGACTGCGGGCCGAACGCCATCCCGAAGGCGACCGCCCGGTTGAGCGCCACGACCGGCGACGGCTGCACCGCCAGCAGTCGCGAATAGAGCCCGGCGATGCGGACCCAGTCGGTGTCCTCGGGCTTCGAAGCCCTGGCGTGGCAGGCCGCCACCGCGGCTTGGAGCACGTACGGGCCGGCGTCCTCGCCCCAGGCGCCGGCACGGTGGAGGGCGGCCAGGCCGCGCCTGATCAGCAGCCTGTCCCATTTGGACCGGTCCTGTTCCGGCAGCGGCACCGGATCACCATGGGCGTCCACTCGGGCCCGAGAGCGCGAAGCCTGGAAGTCCAGCAGGGCGGCGAGCCCGAGGACTTCCGGCTGGTCGGGCAGCAGGGCGGCGAGCCGTTGGGCCAGGCGCATCGCATCCTGGCACAGCTCGGGGCGCATCAGGTCGGCGCCGCCGGTGGCGGTGTAGCCCTCGTTGAAGATCAGGTAGACGACCTCGAGGACCGCCTCCAGGCGGTCGACGAACTCGGCGGGCGCGGGGGCCTCGAAGGTCACGCCGGCCTTTTCGAGTTTGCGCTTGGCCCGCACGATGCGCTGGGCCACCGTGGACTCGGCGGTGAGGTAGGCGCGGGCGATCTCGCCGGTGGTCAGGCCGGCCGCGACTTTGAGGGTGAGCGCCGATCGAGCCTCGAGGGACAGGACCGGGTGGCAGGCGCAGAAGACGACGCGCAGAAGTTCGTCGCCGATGTCGTCGTCGAGTTCCCGTTCGGCCGCGCCGATGGGGTCCTCGGCGGCGCCTTCGGCTTCGAAGCGGCGCGCCAGCAGCTCGTATTTGCCTTTGAGGTTCTGGTCGCGACGGATCCGGTCGACGGCGCGGCGTTTGGCGGTGACCATGAGCCAGGCCGCGGGGCGGTCGGGGACGCCTTCGGTCGGCCACTGCTCGAGGGCGGCGACGACCGCGTCCGCGGCGAGCTCTTCGGCGAGACCGACGTCGTTCACGGTGCGGGCGAGGACGGCGATGATCTTGGCGGACTCCAGCCGCCACACCGCCTCGACCGTCCGGTGAACGCCGTCGGTCCGTTCGCCGATCATGCCGTGATGTTACTCCTCGTCGACGATCCTGCGGACTTCATGGACGACGTCCACGCCGGGCGCGTGCTTGCGGTGCAGCTCGACCGACTGCCTGGCGATCTCGACGGCCTCCTCCTGGCTGCGGCACTGGACTATGAAGTAGCCGCCGACCCATTCCTTGGCTTCGGCGAACGGCCCGTCGAGGATCTTGACCTTGCCGTCGTGCAGATCGACGCGGGTGGCCCGTTCGGTCGGCTCGAGGCCCGCGCCGTCGACGAGGACGCCGTCGGCGGCGAGCTTCGCCACGTAGCCGCCCATCGCCTCGTACATCTCGGCGGGGACGGTCTCGGGGTCGATGGGGCCGCCTTCGTGGACGACGTTGATGAGGTAACGCATGGCGCTGCTCCTTACTCAGTGGTTATCGGCCTTGATACCTCTGGGTCGAACGGGGCGCCGCCGAATCGACGGGTTCGGAGGAGTTTTTTCCGCCGGGCCGCCGGGACTCAGATCTCGAGCCACTCTTCGGCCTGGTCGATCTCCTCCTCGGTGAGGTACTCGCTCTCGATCAGCACTTCTTCCCAGTTGGACTTGTCGACGCTGACCGGTTCGAGCAGCTGGGCCGGGACGAACTTGAAACCGTTGTTGTAGGTGCCGAGGTCGTTCACTTCGGGCTTGCCGCCGTCGACGATGGCCTTGACCATGCCGGAGGCGACCGCGGCCAGGTCGCGGGTGTCCTTGAAGACCGTCTGGGACTGGCCGGTCTCGTCGCGGATGGCCCGGACCGAGATGGCCTCGGCGTCCTGGCCGGTGACGATGGGGAAGTCGGCGGTGCCGGGAACGAAGCCCGCTTCCTCGAGGGCGGCGACGATGCCGCGGCTGATGCCGTCGTAGGGCGAGAGCACGGCGTGGAGTTCGCCGTCCTGGTAGTGGTCCTCGATCAGCTTCGCCATGCGCTCCTTGGCGACGACGCCGTCCCACCGGTTGGTGGAGGTCGGTTCCTGCTCGGTGTCGCCGGAGCGGATGTTGATGATCCCCTCGTAGGTGTACCGCTCGAGGGTGTCGAGGCCGCCCAGGAAGAAGTGCTGGGAGTTGCTGTCGTCGAGGGAGCCGGAGAACAGCTCGACGTTGAAGGGGCCGCTGTTCTCCTGGACGTTCAGCTGCTCGAGGATGTGGGTGGCCTGCAGGACGCCGACCTGGTAGTTGTCGAACGAGGCGTAGTAGTCGACGTCGGGCGTGTCGAGGATGAGGCGGTCGTAGGAGATGATCGTGATGCCCCGGTTCTTGGCGGTGGCCAGGACCTCGCCGAGGGACTTGTTGCCGATGGCGCCGATGATGAGGAATTCCACCCCGCGGTCGATCATGCCCTGGATCTGCGAGATCTGGTCCTCGATGACGTCCTCGCCGTATTCGAGGATGACGTCGTAGCCGGCGTCCTTGAGCTGTTGCTCGAGGGCCTCACCCTCGATGACCCAGCGTTCCGAGGTGCTGGTGGGCATGGCAATGCCGGTGTGACCGGTAAGCTCGGCGGACGTTTCGGCTGCCGAGCATCCGGCCATCGACATGGCGGCGACTCCCGCCGATCCGTACAGCAGGCGACGGCGACTGAGGTGCATGGGAGAGATACTCCTTCGTGCAAAAGGGGCGACAATTCACCTGGGAATCTACACGAGCAAGATTTTCAACAACTGACACATTCCGTGATGCGTTCGTTGTCCAGCTCCCTGGGCAAATCACCGCATTAGCGGCGGTTCCCACCGCCGGGGTGGCCGCCGAGATCGACCTTAGATCCTCCCGCCGGCAGGCTCGCCGCGACCCCTGGCGGAAGCGGCGCGGCTCGCTCGCGATCGTGGCGGGCAGGGCCCCATACGATGGGTCCATGGGAGATCGCTGGATCGAGGTCGCCGACGGCGTGTGGGTGCGGCGCTGCGAAGAGCTGGATCTGTCGATGGGGCTGATCGTCGGCGATGACGGCTGCCTGGTGGTCGACACGGGCGTCGACGCCGACCACGGCTACGACTTCGCCCGCGCGATCCGCGAGCTCACGGACCTGCCGTGGCAGGTCGCCTACACCCACGACCACTACGACCACTGGTTCGGAACGGCGTCGTTCGGCGAATCGGCGGTGTGGGCGGCCTCCGACGGGGCAGCGTATCTCGGCTCGGGAGACCGGCAGCGCCGGCGCATGGCCTCCCAGTACCGGCTCGAAGGCCGCGAGGGGGCCGCCGAGCGCATCGGCCGGTCCCCTCTGGTGCCGCCGAACCGCCGTGTCAAGGGCGCGGTCGGCCTCGATCTCGGGGGTCGGACCGCGGTGCTGCGCGAGAGCGGACCGGCGCACACCGGCGCCGACTTGGAGGTCGAAGTGCCCGACGCGGGCGTCTTGTTCGCTGGGGACCTGCTCGAGAACGGCGCGCCGCCGCAGTTCGACGACGCTTTCCCGTACCACTGGCCACGGGCGGTCGAATACCTGCTGAGCCGGCGGCCCCCGACGGTGGTTCCCGGTCATGGCGAGCCCGGAGACTACTGGTGGGCGAGGAGCCAGGCGCGGGACCTGGCCGAGGTGGCGAGCCTGTGCGGCGAGGTGGCGCACGGCGTGGTGACGGCCGAGGAGGCGGCCGAGCACGCGCCGTTCGGACCCCGGACGATGCGCACCGCACTGGAACGGGCGCGGACGGCGGCTCCTCCCCCGGGTCCGAGCCCTGCCCCGGTGAACGGCGGGACCGTACGGGAGACGGTGTACTTCTACGACGGGACCGGCTACGTGGGCGACCTAGAGATCGAATAGGACGGTTTCGCACCCCGGGGGGCTTGCGGCATACTGGCAATCGGAACCTGTCAATACTCCGATTTCGACCGCATCGCCCCGGCGACCACTCCCCTCGGGACGAGGTTCTGGAGTCGGCCGTCGAGGGACGCTGGGGCTATTGGAATCCCGCGATCGCGTGCGGGACGTACGGCTCTTCGAGCAGCGCGGCCTCGTCCTCGCAGAGTTCGAGTTCGACCGCGCCGAGCACGTCGACGAGGTGTCCGGGGCTTGGTGATCCCGACGATCGGGGCGGTGACCACCGGGTTGCGCCACAGCCAGGCCAGGGCGACTTGGGCGCGGGTGGCGCCGCGGGCCTCGGCGACTTGGCCGACGCGGTCGATGATCGCCTGGTCGGATTCTTCGGCGCCGGAGCGTGATGCGGTCGGGGTCGCGCGGGTTCTGCGGGGTTCGCGGTTCAGGCGAAGGGCTGGTCTTCGAAGCCGGCGTGGACTTTGCGCATCAGTGCGTCGAGTTGGCGGCGTTCTTCGGGGTCGAGGGGGGCGAGGGCGGCGTCGTTGACCTCTTGCCCGGCGCGGACGGCCGTTTCGATGACGTGGCGGCCCTGCTTGGTGAGGTGGATTTTGAGGGCGCGGCGGTCGGCGGGGTCGGGGTGGCGTTCGATGAGTCCGGCTTGTTCGAGTTTGTCGAGGCGGCCGGTGAGTCCGCCGGAGCTGAGCATGAGGGTGGCGCTGATCTGTTTGGGCGAGAGGATGAACGGTTCGCCGGAGCGGCGGATGCTGGCGAGGACGTCGAATTCGCCGCGTCCGAGTCCGAGTTCGGAGTAGACGTCGTGGAGTCGGGCGGCGAGTTTCTGGGAGACGCGGTGGATGCGGCCGAAGATGGCCATGGGTTGGAGTTCGAGGTCGGGCAGTTCCCGGTGCCATTGCTCGATGATGCGGTCGACCGCGTCTGGTTCAGCCATGGGGACATTCTGTCTCACCTGGGAGGACGCCGTGCGGGTACCTGGCGGTGATGTAACTCAAATGCAAGCAGCTTGACTACAAGTAGCTTGATACTAAGCTAATTATGAGCAAGCTGTTCTGAGGAGTCCCCATGCCCACGCGCACCCGCGATATCGCTCTCACCGCCCTCGCACCCACGATGTGGGGCACGACTTACCTGGTCACCACCGAGTTCCTGCCGCCCGACCGGCCGATGCTGACCGCGCTGCTGCGAGCGCTCCCGGCGGGACTGCTGCTCATGTTCATCGCGCGGAGGCTGCCGCGGGGCGAGTGGTGGTGGAAGGCGTCGGTGATCGGCGCGCTCAACATCGCGGCCTTCTTCACGCTGCTGTTCCTGGCCGCCTACCGGCTGCCGGGCGGTGTGGCCGCCGTGGCGGCGGCGGTCGGGCCGCTGGCGACGGCCGGGGCCGCGATCCTGATCCTGCGCCGGCGGGTGCGGCCTCGCACCTGGCTGCTGGGCCTGGCGGGAGTGGCGGGCGTGGCGCTGGTGGTGCTGACCGCCGAGGCCGGGCTCGACCTGGTCGGGGCGGCGGCGGGTATCGGCGGCGCGGTCTCGATGGCCGTGGCGGTCGTCCTGACCAAGCGCTGGGGTCTGCCGAGGGACGCCGGTCCGGCGGCACTGGCCGGCTGGCAGCTGACGGCAGGCGGGCTGCTGCTGCTTCCGGTGGCGTTCCTGGTGGAAGGCGGACTGCCGGAGCTGACGGCGACGAACGCGGCCGGTTACCTGTACCTGGGCGTGGTGAACACGGCGCTCGGCTACTGGCTGTGGTTCCGCGGCATCGGCAGGCTCTCGGTCGTGCCGCTGAGTTTCCTGGGGCTGATGTCGCCGCTGACGGCGGCGGTCGTCGGATGGCTGGCGCTGGGCGAGGCGTTCACACCGTGGCAGACCGCGGGCTTCGCCGTGGCCCTGGGCGCGACGGTGGCGAGCCAACTCCAGGCCAGGCCCCGCACCCCGAAACCCACCGTCTCAGTCCCCCACCCGGAACTGACCCGAGCCTGACCCCGGTCAAACCATCTTCTTCTTGTAGGCGCGCATCGCCAGCGGGGCGGTGACGGCGAGGATGACCGCGGCCCACACGGCCGTCCACATCAAGGGCTCGGCGATCGGGCCATTGGAGAGCAGGCCGCGCATGGTGTCGGCCAGATGCGTCACCGGGTTGACGTCGGCCCAGCTGCTCAGTACCCCCGGCATCGTGCTGGTGTCGACGAAGGCGCTGGAGGTGAACGTCAGCGGCATGATCACCACGAAGGAGTAGATCTGCACCTTCTCCTCCGAGTCGGCCAGCACGCCCATCAGCACCGAGACCCAGGAGATGGCGAGCGCGAACACCACGATCACGACGGTCGCCGCCAGCGCCCCGGCGAGGCTGCGCAGTTCGAAGCCCATGATCACGCCGAGCCCGAGCATGACCGCGACCGACCACACCTGTTTGAACAGGTCGGCGAAGATCTTGCCGGCCAAGGGCGCCGAGCGGGCGATCGGGAGCGACCGGAACCGGTCGTAGACGCCTTTGCGCAGGTCGGCGTTGATGCCGGTGCCGGTGTACATGGTCAGGAAGATGGCGTTCTGTGCGATGAGTCCGCCGAGGACGTACTGCAGGTACTCGGTGGTGGAGCCCGCCATCTGTCCGCCGAAGACGTAGACGAACAGCAGCAGGAACATGACCGGGCTCAGCGACAGGTCGACCAGTTCGAAGGGATTGTGCTTGATGCGGACCATCTGGCGCCAGGCCATCGAGAGGATCTGGCCGAGTGTGGCGCCGAGGCCGGCCGAGCCGGTGATGCCGGGTTTGACGTCGAGAGCGGCGGTGGTCATTGCTGGTCCTCGTCTTCGGTCTGGTCGTCGTCTTCGGACTCGGCTCGGTGGCCGGTGATGGTCAGGAAGACCTCGTCAAGGCTGGAGAGGCCGAGGTGGAAGTCGGTGAGCGCGATGCCGCGGTCGCGGATTTCGGCGGCGAGGGCGGGCATGATCGCGTCGTCGTTGACGCCGACGGTGACGACTCCGGCCTCGATGAGCGGTTCGACCTCGGGGAAGCGTTCGGCCACGAGGGCGCGCACCGGTTCGAGCTGCGCGGGATCTTCGGGCTGGATGCGGAGGGTCTGGCCGCCGATCTTGGCTTTGAGCTGGTTGGGGGTGCCGGTGGCGATGACCTTGCCCTGGTCGATGACGGCGATGTCGTCGGCGAGCTGATCGGCTTCCTCGAGGTACTGGGTGGTCAGCAGCACGGTGGTGCCGTCGGCGACGAGCGCGCGGACCAGTTCCCACAGTTCCCCGCGGGCGCGCGGGTCGAGGCCGGTGGTGGGCTCGTCGAGGAACAGCATGCGGGGCCGCCCGACGAGGCTGGCGGCCAGGTCGAGGCGGCGGCGCATGCCGCCGGAGTAGGTCTTGACGGCTTTGTCGCCGGCGTCGGAGAGGTTGAACTGGGCGAGCAGTTCACGGGCGCGGGTTCGTGCCTCGCGGCGGCCGACCCCGAGGAGGCGGCCGATGAACAGCAGGTTCTCTTCGCCGGTGAGCAGTTCGTCGACGCCGGCGAACTGGCCGGTCAGGCCGATGAGGGAGCGTACGCGTGCGGCGTCGCGCACGATGTCGAAGCCGCCGACGCGGGCGGTTCCGGCGGTCGGTGCGGAGAGGGTGGCGAGCATCCGGACCATGGTGGTCTTGCCCGCGCCGTTGGGGCCGAGGACGCCGAGGACCGTGCCGGCCCGGGCGGTCAGATCGACTCGGTCGACCGCGACCAGGGGGCCGAAGTGCTTGGTCAGGCCCTCGGTTTCGATGGCGTTGTCGTGCGACACGTCGTGCTCCTTCGGGAACGTCCGCGGTGCCGGAGCGGTGGGGACGGGATTCCGGTGTCCGGGTCCGCCTGACGGTGTGGTCGGGCTCCGATTCCATGATCATGCAACGCCGGTACGACAGGCGGCCGGGTTTCGGGCCGGAGTCGGCGGTGATTTCCGCCCCGTCGGTGTGTCGGGCGGCCGGGTGGTGTCCGGTTACAGCGATTGGAGGAGTCGGCGGACCCGTTTCTCGCTGACCTGGTAGCGGGTGCCAAGGGGTTGGGCGAAGAAGCTGACGCGCAGTTCTTCGAGCATCCAGCGCAGTTCGCGGCCTTCGGCGGTGCGCATCGCCGCGGGGCGGGACCGGGCGAGGGCGTCGCATTCGGCTTCCAGTGCCCGGACGGCGTCCATTTTGGCTCTGTCGCCGGACACGTCGTCTTTGAGGCGGCGGGCTCGGTGCACGATGGCGCGGACGTACCGGGTGAGGTCGTCGAGGCGCCACCAGCCGGTGGCCCCGATGAAGCCTTCGTGGCCGACCAGGGCCTCGAGCTGCCGGCGCATGTCGCTCATCGCCGGGAGCATCGCGAAGTCGAATTTGCCTTCGAGGAGTTTCGAGGCCTCGCGGGCCTGCGTCAAGGTCGCGGCGGCCTTGCGCGCGACCGTCGGCGATTCGCCGGCGATCTCGGGGCGGGCGCGTTTGAGGAGGGTCTCGAAGCCGTCGCGGTTCCAGGCCGGTCCCCCGTTCTCGATGAGGACCTTGTCGAGGACCGTTCGCACGCAGTCGTCCAGGAGCGCGTCGACGTTCGGGTAGGGGCCGGTGGCGAGGACGAGCAGTTCGTTGCGGGTGAGGGCCTCTTTGAGGTGCGGGTCGGGGGCGCCGAGTCGGAGCAGCCGCCGGGTCCCGGCCCACATGTTGGCCGCCTGCGCGCCGGGGTCGGCGAAGCAGGTGATGCCCGCGGTCGCGCCTTCGTCGGTGAGCGCCGGGTAGGCCTTGGCGACGTAGCCTCTCCGCGGGGTCTCCTGGATCTTGGGCAGCTCGTCGAAGTCCCATTCGGTCAGGCCGGTGCGTTCGAGTTCGGGGGCGGCGTCGGCGGCGGCCTCCCGGGTCTTGGGGGCCAGTTGGCGTTGGAGCGCGCCGAGTTCCTTGCCTTCGGCGAGGACTGAGCCGTCCTCGTCCTTCACCTGGAAGGTCATGAGCAGGTGACCGGGGATCTTGGTGAGGTCGAAGGCGTCTTCGGGGACGTTCACGCCGGTCATGGCCCGCAGGGTCTCGGCCAGCGCGGCGGTCATGGGGCGGCCTGGGGGGCGGCCGGGTTCGGGCGGGTCCATGCGGGCGACGGCGGCGCTCGCGAAGTCGGGGGCGGGCACGAAGTTGCGCCGCAGGCTCTTGGGCAGGCTCTTGATGAGCGCTTCGGCGAATTCGGCGCGGAGCCCGGGGACCTGCCAGGTGAAGGCGTCCTGGTCGAGTTGCTGCAGGGCGGGGAGCGGGACTTCGACGGTGACGCCGTCGGCCGGTGAGCCGGGCTCGAATTCGTAGTCGAGTTCGAGGTCGACGCCTTCGGAGGTCCAGACCTCGGGGTAGTGCTCGGGTGCGACCGCTTCGGCGCGGTCGCCGAGCAGGAGGGTCTCGTCGAAGTCGAGCTGGTGTTTGTCGCGCTGTCGCTTCCACCAGGAGTCGAAGTGGCGGCCGGAGACGATGTCGTCCGGGAGGCGCTGGTCGTAGAACTCGAAGAGCGTCTGCTCGTCGGCGAGGAGGCCGCGCCGGCGCACGCGGTTCTCGAGTTCTTCGACTTCGCCGATCTTGGCGCGGTTGCGCTGGAAGAAGGGGTGGTGGGTCTCCCATTCGCCTTCGACGAGGGCGTGGCGGATGAACAGTTCCCGGCTGGCGGCCGGGTCGATGCGTCCGAAATTGATCTTGCGGCGGGGCACGATGGGGACGCCGTAGAGGGTGACGCGTTCGAAGGCGAGGACGGCGCCGGCTTTTTTGGACCAGTGCGGTTCGGAGTAGGACCGTTTGACGAGGTGCTGGGCGAGCGGTTCGACCCATTCGGGTTCGATCTTGGCGCAGATGCGGCCCCACAGGCGGCTGGTCTCGACCAGTTCGCCGGCGACGACCCAGCGGGGCTGCTTTCGGAACAGTCCCGAGCCGGGGAAGATCGCGAATCTGGCGCCGCGGCCGCCGAGGTATTCGCGTTTGTCGGCTTCCTTGACGCCGATGTGCGAGAGCAGGCCGGCGAGCAGTGCGGTGTGGATGCGGCGGTTGTCCGGGGGCGGGGTGACGGGCTGCGCGGGGATCTTGAGGCCTTTGAGGACGCTGCTGATCTGGCGTACCAGGTCCTGCCATTCGCGGATGCGCAGGTAGTGGAGGTATTCCTGTTTGCACATGCGCCGGAAGGCGCTCGATGAGCGGGAACGTCGCTCGTCGTCGAGGTATTTCCAGAGGTTGAGGTAGGCGGTGAAGTCGCTTTCGGGGTCGTTGAAGCGGGCGTGGGCCTGGTCGGCTTGGGCCTTCTTGTCGGCTGGGCGCTCGCGCGGGTCCTGGATGGAGAGGGCGGCGGCGATGACGGCGACTTCGTGGACGCAGCCTTCTTCTCGGGCCTGCAGGATCATGCGGGCCAGGCGCGGGTCGATCGGGAGGCGGGCGAGGTCGCGGCCGGTGCGGGTGAGTTTGGGGGCCCGGCCGCGTTCGGTTTCGAGCGCGCCGAGCTCGACGAGGAGGTCCATGCCGTCTTTGATGTTGCGCGCGTCCGGTGCGTCGACGAACGGGAAGTCTTCGACCCTGCCGAGGCGGGCGGCGGTCATCTGGAGGATGACGCTGGCGAGATTGGTGCGCAGGATCTCGGCGTCGGTGAACTCGGGCCGGGCGTTGAAGTCGTCTTCGGAGTAGAGGCGGATGCAGATGCCTTCGGCGACGCGGCCGCAGCGGCCGGCGCGCTGGTTGGCGCTGGCCTGGCTGATCGGCTCGATGGGGAGGCGCTGGACCTTGGTGCGGGCCGAGTAGCGGGAGATGCGGGCGTGGCCGGCGTCGATGACGTAGCGGATGCCCGGCACGGTCAGGGAGGTCTCGGCTACGTTGGTGGCCAGGACGATGCGTCTGCCGGTGTGGGAGGAGAACACCCGGTGCTGCTCGGCGGCGGAGAGTCGGGCGTAGAGCGGCACGACTTCGGTGTGGCGGAGCTTCGCCTTCTCGAGGGCGTCGGCGGTGTCGCGGATCTCCTGTTCGCCCGAGAGGAAGACGAGGATGTCGCCGTCGCCTTCGCGGCTGAGTTCGCCGACCGCGTCGAGGATGCCGTCGGTCTGGTCGCGCTGCTCGTCCTCGTCGACCAGGGGCCGGTAGCGGACCTCGACCGGGTAGGTGCGGCCGGAGACCTCGAGGATCGGGGCGGGAGCGCCGTCGCGGTCGCTGAAGTGCTGGGCGAACCGCTCGGGGTCGATGGTCGCGGAGGTGACGATGACTTTGAGGTCGGGCCGTTTGGGGAGGATCTGCTTGAGGCAGCCGAGGATGAAGTCGATGTTGAGGCTGCGTTCGTGGGCCTCGTCGATGATGATGGTGTCGTAGGCGCTCAGGAGCCGGTCGTGCTGGAGTTCGGTCAGCAGGATGCCGTCGGTCATGAGCTTGACGTAGCTGGAGTCGGAGACCTGGTCGGTGAAGCGGACCTTCCAGCCGACCGCTTCGCCCAGCGGGGATCCGAGCTCGTCGGCGATGCGTTCGGCGACGGCGCGGGCGGCGATGCGCCGGGGCTGGGTGTGGCCGATCATGCCGCGTACGCCGCGGCCGAGTTCGAGGCAGATCTTCGGGATCTGCGTGGTCTTGCCCGAACCGGTCTCGCCGGCGATGACGACGACCTGGTGGTCGCGGACGGCCGCGGCGATGTCGTCGCGGCGCTGTGAGACGGGGAGTTCATCGGGGTAGACGATCTTGGGCACGTTCGCGGCGCGGGCGGCCAGACGTGCCTCGCGGGCCTCGACGTCCGCTTCGAGGGCCTCGAAGGCGGCCTTGCGGGCGGGGCCTTCGAGTTCGCGGGCTTCGCGCAGGCGCCTGCGCAGGGCGCGCTGATCTGCCGTGCGCAGGGCGAAGACGCGTTCGCGCAGGCTGGTGCGGGATTTCGAGGTGCTGCTGGGCATGACGATCGTCAAGGATACGCGACCGCCATGCCGTCGGGCCACGTGTTTTTCGCCGGTTCGGGTCGCTACTCCGGTTCCAGATCGCCGCACAGGATGCGGCTGGAACCGGCCTGTTGGAGCAGATCGTTCGAGCCGCTCGCGTGGACGACGATGCTCATGGCGCGGTCGTCCACGGCCAGGTCCGATCCGTCGGTCATCGTGCCGAGCCCGCCCTCGTCGGTGATCACGTACGTGTGGACGTGCGTCGGCCCGGCCGGGTGGAGGTCGGCGTCGGGATCGGACGACCAGTGATCGCCTCCCGGAGGCTCGTCGTCGCAGGTGCCCGCGTGGATGTGCGCGGGATACTCGGTGTTCGGCTGCAGGCCCTCGACGACCAGGTCGACGGTCGTGCCCTCGTCGACCGTGCCCGGGTCGGTCGTGACGTCCGCGTCGCCGCCCGCGTCGGGGAGTATGTCGGCCCAGGGGTCGAGCACTTGGAGGTCGGCGTACCGGACCTGCCCGGTGACGTCTTCGTCGGCATCGCGCTCTTCATCAGGGCCGTCTCCGCACGCGACCGTCAGCCCGAGGAGGGCGACGGCAGCAGACAGCCCGCGCGTTCGTGAATACATGGCGGCTCCGATCGTCGATGGTCGGATGCCCAGTATCGACCCGGGATCAGCCGTTTCCCGGTAACCCGGCGCTCGTGTCGTCCACGATCCCGGTTCCGCGTTCGAGGCGGACGCGGCGGGTGAGGGCGAGGCCGTCGAGGAAGGCCTCGTCGTGGCTGACGACGAGGAGGGCCCCTTCGTAGGCGCGCAGGGCCTGCTGGAGCTGCCGGATCGAGGTCATGTCGAGGTTGTTGGTCGGCTCGTCGAGCAGCAGGAGGTGCGGGGCGGGACGGGCCGAGAGCACCGTCGCCAGCGCCGCGCGCAGCCGCTCGCCGCCGGAGAGCGTGGCGGTCTTGTGGAAGACGGCTTCGCCGCGCAGCAGGAAGCGGGCCAGGCGGGTGCGCAGGAGCGTGGGATCGGCGTCGGGGGCGAGCGAGCGGACGTTGTCGAGCACGGTGGCGTCGTCGTCGAGCAGTTCGAGGCGCTGAGTGAGGAAGCCGTGCGGGACGCGGGCGGCCTCGGCGACGGCCCGCAGCAGCGTGGTCTTGCCTGAGCCGTTGTCGCCGGTGAGTCCGACGCGTTCGGGTCCGCGCAGGTGCAGGTCGATGCCGTCGGCCCAGAGGTCTCCGGCGCGGTGGCCTTCGAGGCGCACGATGTCGCGGTGCGGGCCGACGGAGGTCTCCGGCAGGTCGATGTTGATGGCGGCCCCGTCGCGGACTTCGGATTTGGCGGACTCGAGTTCCGCTCTGGCTTCGGCGACGTCCTCGGCCATGGCCGTGCCGATCCGTCCGGCGGTCGCCTCCCCTTGGTTCTTCTTGGCGTTGCGGATGATGGCCGGGGCGTTGGCGTACTTCTTCTTGCCGGTCTTCTCGCGGCGGGCCAGCTTGGTCTGCATTTCGGTGAACTCGCGTTTCTGTCGCGAGAGCTCCGATTCGGCGTCCCGCACGGCGCGCTCGGCCGCCTCCTGTTCGACGGCGATGGCCCGTTCGTAGGCGGCGAAGTCGCCTTCGAAGGTGCGGATGCGTCCGGCGTGCAGCTCGGCGACGGCGTCGACGCGGTCGAGCAGCGCCCGATCGTGGCTGACGACCAGGAGCGTGCCGGTGAAGCGGCGGATCGCCGCGTAGAGTCGCTCGCGCGCCGATCGGTCGAGGTTGTTCGACGGTTCGTCGAGCAGCAGCACGTCGGGGCGCCGCAGGAGCCTGCCGGCGAGGCCGACGAGCATGGATTCGCCGCCGGAGAGCGTCGCGACGGTGCGTTCGAGTCCGATGTGGTCGAGGCCGAGCTCGTCGAGCGTGAGGCGGGCGCGTTCGATGAAGTCCCAGTCGTCGCCGATGACGGTGAAGTGCTCCTCGGCGGCGTCCCCGCCTTCGATGGCCTTCAGTGCCCGCAGTTCGGCGCGGATGCCGAGCAGATCGGCGACGGTGTCGTCCAGACGCAGCGGCAGGTCCTGCGGCAGGTAGGCGATCAGGCCCGAGACGTGGACTGAGCCGGAGTCGGGTCGCAGCAGGCCGCTCATGAGGCGCAGCAGCGTGGACTTGCCGGTGCCGTTGTCGCCGATGAGGGCGGTGCGCCCGTCGGAGAAGACGGCGTCGAGCCGGTCGAAGACCGCATCGCCGTCGGGCCAGGCGAAGCTCAGACGGTTGACGGTGATGAAGGTGGACATGCGCGTCCCTCTCAGGTCCGATGTGGAAAGGAATCGGTTGAGAAGGCACCGCGCCGGTGGGAATCTGGAGGAAGACGGCGCGAGACGGCCGGGAATGGGAGTCCCTCGATCGCAGACGCTCAGCTTGCGGGTGGGGGCCGGGCCGATGGACGGCTCGCGGGCTTCACCGGATCTGAGGCGCGGTGCCTGCGATTACAGCTTCAAGGGAGTTCCCAACGTCGACTACAGAGGCCGGGACGATGGTAGCGGCTCGGACGGCCGGGGTCAACCGGCCGTCCGGAACCGGGTGGGGATCAGCAGTTTCTGACGTGTTCCCAGACGCCCCATTCGCCGGTGGTGCCGGGCTCTTCGCCGCGGGTCCACCATTGGGCGCGCCATTCGGAGCCGCCGTGGGTGACCATGTCGCCGCTGGTGTAGACGGAACCGGACGCCCAGACCGGGGCGGTGCAGTCGCCGGCGGGCGGGGGATCGCCGTCGCCGTCGTCGTCACCTCCGCCTCCGCCGCCGCTGCCGCCGCCGAAGTCGACGTCGATGCAGGAGTAGAAGGCGTTGGCGGTGTCGGCGATGGTCCACACTGCCAGGATGAGGTGGCGGCCGGACTTGCTCGGCAGGTTGACGCTGTGGGTCACCGACCAGTCGGGGCGCTGACCGCCGTCGTGGTCGGTGAAGATCGGCGTGGACTCCAGGTCCGCGCGGCTGAGCGTCCCGGACGGGTTCCAGCCGTCGCGGGTGATGAAGTACTCCCACTTGTCGGTGGCGTGGGCGGCCTTGATCGTCCAGGTGAACGTGCGCGAGCCGGACGAGACGTTCGTGGCGGGCCAGGTGCCGCCGCGCGGGTCGTCGAGCTCGGAGAACCGTTCGTTGCCGCCGGCGCAGATCAGGCCGTCGGCCGGTCCCGCGGCTGGGAAGCCCTTCGGCCCTTCGGTGCTCTGCGGCTCCCACTGGATCGCTCCGCAGTTGGAGACGGCGCCGCTGGCGCAGTTCGCGTTGCGGCTGGGCGGGTCGGAGATGTAGCCGTGGCCGAGGGCCGGGCTCGCCATCGTCGCCGACAGGACCGCCGCGGCGGCCACGCCGAGCAGCAGGGTCAGGCGTCTTTTCAATCGCATCTGTCACTCCTCTCAGGGGGAATTGGAGGCGGTGGCCCGCGGTGACTTAACTGGCCACCTTGTTAACTGAAAACTAACCTAACAGTTATTGAACTCCCTGCACAAGGGCTGAGACCGATCAATTTCCATCAATACCTATGGAAACGGCCGCATCCGCGACGGATGTGGCCGTTGTGGCTCGAGCGATTCAGCGCGGGTCGAGCGCCGGCTCGTCGGACCGCTCGGAGGGCAGCGGTCGGCGACGCATGATCAGGCCCATGATCACCCCGAAGGCGATCGCGAAGCCGCCGACGACCCAGTTGATGAGGATCAAGGGGTTGAGCGCGCCGTCGTCGCCGTAGAGGTCGCGGCCTTGGTCGAGCAGATTCGAGGCGACCGTCCACACCAGCACCGCGACCGTCAGCGCCAGGCAGGCGTACCAGATCCAGCCGAGTTTGAGGATCGAGGTGCGGTTGGCGTCGGCCGCCAGCGCGGGCAGGCGGCCGGTGACGAAGGCGGCGACGATCGTCGCCAGGCCGGCGAGGATGAGTCCGTAGCCGGAGACGGCGAAGTCGACCGCGTCGAGCATGTGGGAGCCGTTGGCGGTCGGGTAGACCGCGATCGAGAACAGGGCCATGGGGACGCCGATGAGGAGGAGGGTCTTGCGGCGTCGCCAGCCGAAGCGGTCCTCGATGGAGGAGAACGGGACGATGACCATCGACACGATCGAGGAGATGCCGGCGACGACGAGGCTGGAGAAGAACAGCACGCCGACGAAGGCGCCGCCGGGCATCTCGCTGAGGATGGTCGGGAAGGTCACGAAGGCCACGCCGCCGCCGACGTCGACCAGGTCGCCGATCGCGGTGCCGGTCTGGGCCGACATGAAGCCGAGGACGGCGAAGACGCCGATGCCGGCCATGAGCTCGAAGCCCGAGTTGGACAGTCCGACGGTGACGGCGGTGGTGGACAGTTCGGAGTTGCGGCGCAGGTAGGAGGCGTAGGCGATCATGGTGCCCACGCCGATCGACAGCGAGAAGAAGACTTGGCCGTAGGCGGCGATCCAGATCTCGTAGTCGCCGATGCGGTCCCAGCGCGGGGTGAAGAACTCGTCGAGGCCTTCGGCGGCGCCGTCGAGGGTGAGGGCGCGGACGACGATGACGCCGAAGAGGACGACCAGCAGGGGGATGAAGATCCGGTTGGCGAGTTCGACGCCTCTGCGGACGCCGCCGGCCATGATGAGCAGGACCAGGGCCCATACGACGATCAGCGGCACCAGGATGCCGGGGCGGTACCGGCCGAAGGCGAGCGGGTCTTCGGAGGCGCCGAGGTAGGTGCCGCCGAAGAAGGCGGCGGCGTCCTCGCCCCAGGCGAGGTCGAAGGAGAACCAGACGTAGCTGAGGGCCCAGGCGATGACGAGGGCGTAGAAGGTCGCCAGGAAGAAGGCGACGGCGGCCTGCCACCAGCCGATGCCTTCGGCGGGGCGGGAGAGCAGGCGGAAGGCCGCCGGCGGGCCGCCCCGGTAGCGGCGGCCGATGGAGTATTCGAGCAGGAGCAGGGGGATGCCGGCGGTGGCGAAGGCGAACAGGTACGGCAGCAGGAAGGCGCCGCCGCCGAATTCGTAGGCTTCGCCGGGGAAGCGCCAGATGTTGCCGAGTCCGACCGCCGACCCGGCGGCGGCCAGGATGAACCCGGCGCGGGTGCCCCATGTCTCCCGTGTGCTCATGCGCGTGTCCTCGGAGCGGTCGGTGCGAGGGGCCGAACCGCGGTTCGGCCCCTCGCTCGCGGTCATTCGTCGGAGTCGGGCTCCTCGGGGTGGGTCATCAGCGTGATCGCGGAGACGATCAGGCCTCCGAAGATGATGACGATCGCGATGATCATCATCGTGATGGCGGTGGCGCTCATCGGCTGTCCTCCTTTCCGCTGGTGAGGGTGGCTTCGCCTTCGACCTCGGCCTCGTCTACCAGTTCCGGCACGTCCTTGCGGCGCAGGATGAGGGCCAGGATGATGCCGAAGGCGAGGGCGCCTCCGGCGATCGACCAGCCGATGGTCTGGTTCTCCGAGTAGGTGGCCACGGCCTCGTCGCCGGTGATGACGTCGGTGATGTTCTGGACCAGCATGTAGCCGAGGATCAGCGGCGTGATGATGCCGAGGCAGACCAGCCAGATCGGTCCGATCTTGAAGATCGAGGTGGCGTTGGCGTTCTCGCGCAGGTCCTTCCACTTCCACAGCAGCCAGACCACGGCGACGATGCTGACCGGAGCGGCCACGGCGATGCCGAACTGGTTGATGAAGAAGTCGCCGACGTCGAGCAGCATGAGGCCGTTGACGGTCGGGAACAGCGCGAGCGAGGTCAACGCGAGCGCGCCGCCGACGAGGAGGGTGGACAGGCCGCGGCTGACGCCGAAGCGGTCCTCGACGGCGGCCACCGGGACCTGCACGATGCTGATCAGGGAGGAGAGGCCGGCGATGGTGAGGCTGGCGAAGAACAGCACGCCGAACAGTCCGGCCGCGTAGGGCAGGGTGTTCACGATCGCCGGGAAGGCGATGAAGGCGAGTCCGACGCCGGTGCTGACCTGTTCGTCGATCGGGGTGCCGCTCTGCAGGGCCATGTAGCCGAGGACGGAGAAGACGCCGATGCCGGCGAAGAGTTCGAACGAGGAGTTGGCGAGTCCGACGGTGAAGGCGGAGGTGGTGATGTCGGATTTGCGTTTGAGGTAGGAGGCGTAGGTGATCATGATGCCGAAGCCGATGGACAGGGAGAAGAAGATCTGTCCGTAGGCGGAGACCCACACCTGGGCGTTGCCGATCTGGTCCCACTGCGGGGTGAAGAAGGCGCCGAGGCCGTCCACGGCTCCGTCGAGCGTGAGGGCCTGGACCACGAGCACGCCGAACATGAGCACCAGCAGGGGGATGAAGATCTTGTTGGCGGTCTCGATGCCCTTGCGGACGCCGCCGGCGATGATGAACAGCGTCACGGCCCATACGGCGGCCAGGACGATGGTCAGGTCGGGGAGCCAGGTGCCGAAGTCGTCGATGGCGCCGGCCTGCAGGAAGTCCGCCAGGAGGAAGTTCTCGGTGTCCTCGCCCCAGGTCTGGCCGATCGCGAAGTAGGTGAACCATGCGGCCCAGCCGATGATGGCGGCGTAGTAGACGGCGATGATCACGGAGATCGCGACCTGCCACCAGCCGATGAACTCGGCGTTCTTGTTGAGACGGCGGAACGCCACCGGGGCGGAGCCCTTGAAGCGGCGGCCGAGGGTGAACTCCATGATGAGCAGCGGGATGCCCGCGGTCAACAGGGCTACCAGATAGGGTACGAGGAAGGCGCCGCCGCCGTTCTCGTAGGCGACGCCGGGGAAACGCCAGATGTTGCCGAGTCCGACCGCCGAACCGATGGCGGCCAGGATGAACCCGACTCTGGTCCCCCAATTCTCTCTGATCATTGTGCATCTCTCCAGTCACGCATTGTG
This sequence comes from Glycomyces halotolerans, assembly GCF_054779575.1. Lineage (NCBI taxonomy): Bacteria > Bacillati > Actinomycetota > Actinomycetes > Glycomycetales > Glycomycetaceae > Glycomyces > Glycomyces halotolerans. The sequence goes on along the minus strand of NZ_BAAGXZ010000004.1, from coordinate 78,244 downwards.
AGGGCACTCACATTCACTTGTACGGTAGCGATCGCGTTCAGCCACAGTCAAGGCACTGTTGCCGGCGTGTTATGTCCGTTCCGCTCAGCCTAGAGACGGCCGGGGCCGAAGGGAGACGATCGGCCGGACAGGCGGGTATTCTTTGCTGTTGGCCGCTCGAGGCCGAACGAATCGCCGTGCATCGTACGCACGACCGACCAGCCGGAAATCCACCTGAGGAGTCTCGTGTCCGCTGCCATCACCCGTGCCCTGGCCGCTGAGCAGACGCGCCTCGACGACCTGTACGCGCGACTCGACCAGCTGCGCGACGAGGCCGCCGAGCGACTCGACCGGGCCCGGCGCGGGCGCGTGGAGAACGAGCACGAGCTGTCACAGCGCGACGCCGAGACCTACTTCCACCGCCGCCGCATCGCCAGGCTCGACGCCGTCGAAGAGGGCCTGTGCTTCGGACGCCTCGACTACATCGACGACGCCCGCCCCATGTACCTGGGCCGCATCGGCGTCCACGACGAAGGAGGCGAGCAGCTGCTGGTCGACTGGCGCTCGGAGGCGGGGCGGCGCTTCTATCTCGCCACGGCCGCGTCCCCGGCCGGCGTGCGCCGCCGCCGCCACCTCCACACGCGGGGCCGGCGGCTGGCCTCGTTCAACGACGAAGTCCTGGACCTGGACGCCGCCGACGGCTCCAGCTCCACCATCGGCTCCGAAGGCGCGCTCATGGCCGCCCTCGACGCCGCCCGCACCGGCCGCATGCGCGACATCGTCGCGACCATCCAGGCCGAGCAGGACCGCATCATCCGCGCCCCGCTCGAAGGGATCATGATCGTCGAGGGCGCGCCGGGCACCGGCAAGACCGCCGTGGCGCTCCACCGGGCGGCCTACCTGCTCTATGAGCACCGCGAGCAGCTCCAGCGCCGCGGCGTGCTCATCATCGGGCCCGGCAAGCAGTTCCTGCGCTACATCTCCGAGGTGCTTCCGGGCCTGGCCGAGACCGACGTGCTGCTGCGCACCCCCGCGCAACTGTTCCCCGGCATCGTCGCCGACCGGCCCGAGTCCGAGGCCGTCGCCGCGGTCAAGGGCCGCGCGGTCATGGCGGGCGTGCTCGCCAGCGCCGTGGCCGACCGGCAGGCGGTCCCCCGCGAGGCCCAGCCGGTCGACTACGAGGGGCACACGCTGTGGCTGCGTCCCGAGAAGATCACCGCCGCGCGCGACGCGGCGCGCGAGACCGGCCTGCCGCACAACGAGGCCCGCGAGACCTTCCACAAGCGCGTCATCGCGGACCTGGCGAACCAGTACGCCGACATCATCGGCGAGGACCCGCTGGGCGGGGAGAACCTGCTGGGTCTCGAGGACCGGGCGACGCTCGCCGCCGAGATCGCCACCGATCCGGTGATCCGAGGGCAGATCGAGCGGCTGTGGCCCGAGCTGACGCCTACTGAGCTGCTCGAAGACCTCTTCTCCTCCCCCGAGCGGCTGGCTTCGGCCGCCGCCGCTCTGAGCAAGGAGGAGCGCCGGATGCTGCTGCGCGAGCCGGGCGGCTGGAGCGAGGCGGACGTGGTGCTGCTGGACGAGGCCGCCGAGCATCTCGGCGAAGTGGAGGCGGCGCGGCCCGGCGGGGGCCTGTCGGCCGAGCAGATCGCCTACGCCGAGGACGTGCTGTCGATCGCCGCCGGTTCGGCGTCGTTCGACTTCGAGGACGAGGAGTCGGAGATCCTGCAGGCCACCGACGTGATCGACGCGGCGTCGCTGGGTGAGCGGCAGGTGGCCCGGGAGTTCGTCTCGGTCGCCGAGCGGGCCGCCGCCGACCGGCGCTGGATCTTCGGGCACGTGATCGTCGACGAGGCCCAGGAGCTGTCGCCGATGGCGTGGCGGGCGCTGCTGCGCCGCTGCGTGTCGCGGTCGTTCACCGTGGCCGGCGATTTGGCGCAGGCCGGGAACGCCGCCGCGCCGAAGCGCTGGGGCGAGGTGTTCGACGCCGCCGGCCTCTCCTGGCGGGCCGAGCAGCTGACGGTGTCGTATCGGACGCCGGCCGAGATCATGGCGATCGCGGCGCGGGTCCTGGACGCGATCGACCCTCGGGCCCCGCGGCCGGAGTCGGTGCGGGCCTCCGGGCACGAGCCGTGGCTCGAGGTGGCACAGGACCGGCTGCCGCATCGGGTGGCCGAACTGGCGGCCGAGGAGTCGCGGACGGTCGGGGAGGGCACCGTCGCGATCGTGACGACGCCGGAGCTGGCCGCGGAGATGGCCTGGATCGATACGGCGTCGGTGCTGACGGTCAAGCAGGCGAAGGGGCTCGAGTTCGACAGCGTGATCGTGGTCGACCCCGACGCGATCGCCGAGTCGAACCTGCGGAACCTCTACGTGGCGTTGACCCGCGCCACCAGGCGACTGGGCATTGTGGCCCCGGACAAACCGGCCTTCCCCGGCGCCGAGGTCCTCTTATAGTCGTTCCGACCTCCTAGACTGGGGGTGCGGAAGGGGGTGCGGGTTGACCACGACGACCGGGGACTTGACCGGTGCGCTCATCGAGGGGCGCTACCGGCTCCAGCGGATGATCGCCGCCGGCGGCATGGCGTCGGTGTACGAGGCGCACGACGGCCGGCTCGACAGGACCGTGGCGATCAAGATCATCACGGCCGGCGAGGCGGCGGGATTCGACCTGGCCGCGTTCGCCGACGAGGCGCGCACCATCGCCAGGCTCTCGCACCCGAACGTCGTCGCGGTCTTCGACCAGGGAGTCCATGAGGGACTCCCGTACGTGGTGATGGAGTACGTGCCGGGCACGACCCTGCGCGACCTGCTCAACCGGCGGCGGCGCCTGCGCATCGAGGAGGCGGTGGAGCTGTGCGGGCAGATCCTCGAAGGCCTCCAGGCCGCGCACGACGCCGGGCTGGTCCACCGCGACATCAAGCCCGAGAACATCCTGCTCAAGAACGGCGGTAAGGGCGACCGCGTCAAGGTCGTGGACTTCGGCCTGGCCGAGGCCGTCCACGGCGACCGCCGACGCCGCGGCCCGCTCCTGGCGACCGCGGCGTACGTGGCGCCGGAGCTCGTCGCCGGGAAGCAGGCGAGCCCGGCCAGCGACGTGTACTCGACGGCCATCCTGCTGTACGAGCTGCTGACCGGGGAAGTGCCGTTCGACGGGCCCGACCCGGGCGAGGTCGCGCAGCGCCACCTGACCGAGGACGTGCCCTCGCCGCGCCGGATCGCGCCCGACGTCTCCGAGGGCCTGGCCCAGCTGGTGACGACGGCCGCGAGCCGGGAGCCCTCGGCACGGCCGGTCGACGCCGGGGCGTTCGCGCGCAGGCTCCAGGCGGTCGACTCCCGTCCCGCGGTGATGGCGGCCGGCCAGGTGCCGCGGCCGACGCGGGCGGTGCAGACGACGATGGTCGTCCCTCCCGATCGGACCGGGCGCTCGTGGAAGGCGCTCATCACGCTCGTCGTGATCGTGGCGACGCTGGCGGCCGTGGCGCTGGCGGGCTGGTGGGTCGGCATCGGGCGCTACACGTCGGCTCCGTCGCTGCTGGACCAGACCCGCGAGACGGTGAGCGCCTATGCCGAGGAGCGGGGCTTCACCGTCGAGTTCACCGACGGGAAGCACAGCGAGACCGTCGCGAAGGACGCGGTGCTGGAGCAGGACCCGGGCGTGGGCGAGCGCATCCGCACCGGCGGCACGATCACGGTGACGCTGTCACTGGGCCCGGAGCGGTACGAGATCCCCGAGCTGGCCGGGAAGAGCGAGCAGGAGGCGCGCGAGGCGTTGGCGGCGTTCACCGACGAGATCCGGGTGGAGCGCGAGTACAGCACCGAGTACGGCGAGGACGAGGTGATCTCCACGTCGCCGGAGGCCGGGAGCGAGGTCAAGTCCGGGGCGGCGGTGACGCTGCTGGTCTCCGACGGTCCGCCGCCGCTGGACGTGCCGGACTTGGTGGGCATGGGCCTGGACGACGCCGAGGAGCGGCTTGAGGGCGAGGGCCTCGAGGTCGGCGAGATCAGCGAGCGCTACAGCGACACGATCCCCGAGGGGTCGGTCATCGAGCACATGCCGGGGCCGGGGGGTGCGGCGGCCGAAGGCGACGCGGTGGACCTCGTGGTCAGCGACGGCCCCGAGCCGATCAAGGTGCCGGACGTGGTCGGCATGGACGTCGACGAGGCCAGGGACCAGCTCGAAGCGCTCGGCTTCGAGGTCAAGGTCGCTCAGTTGTGGTTCACCGGCGCGGTCTTCAAGCAATCGAAGGATCCGGGCGAGGAGATACCGAAGGGATCGGAGATCTGGCTCTGGGCGCGATGAGCGTGAGAACGACGTCGGGCCGGGAGCGAAAGCTCCCGGCCCGACGTCGTCGCGTCAGTTCTCGCCGGCGGATTTGAGTTCGGTCATCGTGAACAGCGCCGTCAGTTCGACGTCGTTGTCGGCGAGGCTCTTGGGACCGCCGGCTTCGCGGTCGATCACGCAGACGGCCCGCTGGACCGTCGCGCCGCGGCGACGCAGTTCGGCCACGGCGTCGAGCACCGCGCCGCCGGAGGTGACCACGTCCTCGATGATGAGCAGGCTCCTGCCCTCGACGTCGCCGCCCTCGGCTAGGCGGCAGGTGCCGTAGGTCTTGGCCTGCTTGCGCACGAACAGCGCCGGAACGCCGGTCACCTGCGACAGCATGACCGCCAGCGGGATGCCGCCGGTCTCCAGTCCGGCGAGCGCGTCGACACCGTGGGCGGGCACGTGCGGCGCCATCGCCTCGGCGATGCGCCGCAGCATGACCGGGTCGGACTCGAACAGGTACTTGTCGAAGTACTCGTGGGCCACGACGCCCGACCGGAGAGTGAACTCACCGGTCAGGTGGGAGCGACGGTAGATGTCGCGAGCGAGCTCGGTGTCGTTCGTCATGGCCACAGCCTGCCACGACGCGAGGTCACGGCTTCAGCGGCGGGTAGTCCGGGTCGAGGAGGTCACGCTCGGCCAGCCATTCGTAGACCGGCGTCTCCTGCGGGTAGTGGCCCCATCCGTGGTCGCCGGTCGGCGCGAAGCCGCCGAGCAGCTGCTGCTGGACCGGGTCGAGGTCGTTCCACCAGGGCCGGTTCGGCAGGTCCTCGACCTCGTCGCGGGCGCGGATCCATCGGGGCGTGAACCCGAAGAAGGCGACCCGGCGGGTCAGGTCCGAGTAGTTGTCGGAGCGGGCGTGCCAGATGCGGCGGTCGAAGAACAGGACGTCGCCGGCCTCGCCGGTGACCTCGATGGCGCCGGGCGGGTCGGGCCACTCGATGTCGCGGCGCGGCGGGCCGTCGATGCGGTTCCATTTGTGGGAGCCGGGGACGATCTTGGTGTTGCCGCGTCCGGGCTCGGAGAGATCGGAGAAGAAGTAGGCGAGCTTGACCGAGAGCATCGGGCGCGGGTCGGTCTCGATCTCGCGATTCTGTCGGCCGCCGTCCTGGTGCCATTCGAAACGGAAGGGCCGCTCGCCTTCAATGGGCGGGTGGACGTCTACATGCGAGTGGTAGACGTGGAAGTTCCATCCGATCATCGACCATACGTAGTGGAAGGTGTTCGGGTGGTTCAGCAGCGCGGCGGTCTCGGGCACGGAGGTGACGGCACTGAGTTTGTGCATCGAGCCTTCGGGACTGAGCCGGCCCGCCGCCCGTTCCTGCTCGTAGACGCGGTCGAGCGCGGCCGAGTAGTAGGCTGTTTCGTCGGCGTCAAGGGCTCCGCGGATCATCAGGTAGCCGTCGCGGTCGAACGCTTCGCGCTGTTCGCGGGTGAGGGCGGCGGCACCGACGCTTGCCAATGCGGTCATGACAATGCCTTTCCGGTGGTTTTTTCGGGCTTCGGTTCTCCTCACACAGACGCGATCAAGTCCCCGGGAGGTTGCCTCCGGGTGAAGACTTTTTCGGAGATTGCTCGTGACAACTCCGTCATTACCGGAGCGGCGATTTGTGAGCGCCGCAATGCATCCGTATTGCGAACATTACTCAGGTAAGAGTCGTATGCCCGCGTTGAGCATCCTATCCGAAAAGGCCGGTGAACCACTCGAACGGCGCGAACTCGAAATCGAGCCAGTCCCACTTCAGATGCTGGAGGTAGCTGATGCCGACCAGGAAGAGGAACACACCGGTCATCAGATGAGCGAGCCGCGCGGTTCGCCGCTTGGCGCCGAGCATGCGGCCCCAGAACAGGCCTCCGGCGACGCGGATGAGGAAGAACAGGCCGACCGCGACCGCCAAGACCATCACGTAGCCGACGACCTGTGACTGCAGCCGCTCCATGCCTTCTTGGACGGTCCAGAGCAGCCACATGATCAGCGAGAACAGACCGCCGATCACCGACAACTCGAAGCCTTTGGACATGCTTCCGGGCGGGCCGAGCAGCGGCGCCTGGGGCTCGTCCGGCTCGCGATCGGCGCGGCGGTCGTCTTCGGGCGGCTCACCGGCCAGACGCAGGCGAGGGAGGTCGCCCGCGCGCCCGGCCTGGAACTCGTTCTGATCCGGCACCCGGACACGACCGGCGATCGGCCGCTCCGGAGGCGAGACGGCGGTCCGGTCCGGCTGCACATGGCCCGATTCCATGACCTTCGTTCCGGGGGGTTCGGCACCGGCCACCAGCAGCGGAGGCCGCGAGTCGGGCGGTGAGGAGATCGGGCCGCCGAGCACGCGAGTGGCGGCGGCCGCGTCGCCGCGATCGTTCCCCTGGTCCCAGTCGACGCCGAGATCCGGCACGTTCGAGCGGCTCACCACCGTGGCCAGCTCGGTGATCCACCGGGAGAGCTCGTCGGTCCGGGGCCGGTTCTCCGGGTTGTCGTCGAGCGGAGCGGTCAGGAGCTCCCGCAGGCGCTGATTCGACTCCAGGACCGGATGCCGGCGCAGCCGGGCCCAGGGCACCGAGTTGGTGTGGCCGGGCGAATCGGTGCGGGCACTGGCCCCGGTGACCAGGAAGAACGCGATGGAGCCGAAGCCGTGGACGTCGTAGGCGGGGCCGACGCGTCCATCGTGGGCCTCCGGCCCGGCGGTCTCGCGGGTGTAGGCGATCGTCGTCAAGTGGGCCGGGGTGTGGTAGCGCGCGCCGGTGAAGTCGATGACCTTGGCCGAGCCGTCCGGGCCGATGATGACGTTGGCGGGCTTGAGGTCCATGTGCAGGACCGGGTGCGCCCCGTGCGGCGGGCGGTGCATCGCGAGCATGACGTTGACGACCGCCTGCAGGGTGCGCGCGGCGTCGACGCGGGCGATGCGCTGAGCCAGGAGTCTGCGCAGGTCGTGGCCGGGCAGGTACTCGAGGACCTGGTACGGGACCGGCTCGCCGGTCGGCTCCTGGCCGGGGTGGTGCGGCATGCGCCCGTAGAAGGCGTCGATGCGGCGGCAGATCGACCCGACGTTGCGGCTGTGGAGGTCCATCAGGACCGCGTCGCCCTTGTCCCAGGAGCGGTACTGCTGCTCGCGCGGCTCGTCGGGATTGAGCCGGAAGACCTTCACCGTCAGCGGCGTGGAGGAGATGCCCGCCGAGACGCGCACGGCCTGGAACACGTCGGCCTGTCCGCCGGAACCCAGCATCCCGGTGAGCCGGTAGCTCTGCTCGGCGCCCGGAAGCGGGTCGGCGGGGCCGCAGACGAGGTCAACGGTGGCGTTCGTCATCAGGCGCGGTTCCTTCACGAGTGGACGGGTGTCGGACAAGCCTAACGCCTGGTCCCCACCGGACGGGGTCCGCGCATGCGGGCCTGTTCTCACGGTCTCATCGAGCAACCGGATCGCCGACGGCGTTGCAGCGCAAGAGACTTGGTGGCGTAGGCCCCGCAGCTCCCCTGGTGGTCGGTTATCGATCCGGAACCGTCTCTTGACGAGTCCGTGCCTCAGCGGTTGCCCCAAGGGGTCTCGCCTTGCGGCGGAGAGGCCGGTGCCATGCCGCCGGCCTGCGGCGGCGCACCGCCGAAGCCGCCGGACTGCTGACCGTAGGAGCTGGCAGGCGGCGCCGGGGCCTGGTTGCCGCTCATCGGATCGAAGCCGACGCCCGCTTGGCGGGGCGGCTGCGGAGCGGCGGAGGGCTGCTCGGCGACCCGGTCGTAGCTGCCGGTGGACGAAGGCGCCGCAGCGGCCGGACCGCCGCCCGGCTGCGACCACAGCGTCGGCGACAGCGCGACGCTGAGCACGCCGAACCCGATGATCCAGGTGCCGACGAACTGCTCTTCATAGGCGGTTCCGCCGAAGTCGGCATAGGTCATCAGGAAGGAGAACACCGTGAACAGCAGCGCTGCGGCGAGGCTGAGCAGCTGCAGAATGCGAAGAAATACGCGAAGGCCTGTAGACATGTATCGACGCTAGCAACACGTGTCCAATAACTCCAGATTCGCCGAGTCGAATTCCCGCGCCGTTCACCGTCGGCGAAGGCTCGGACACGCTGACCGGCGCCTTCACCGACGGTCCCGCCGGCTACCGCGGCAGATCGGGCAGTTCGCGGCTCCGCTCGTAGTCGGCGAGCTGGTCGATCCGCCGCTGGTGCCGTTCGGCCCGCGAGAACGGCTCGGCGATGAACGCCTCGGCGAAGGACGTGGCCTCCTCGAGGCCGTGCATCCGGCCGCCGATCGCCAGCACGTTCGCGTCGTTGTGCTGACGCGCGAGCCGGGCGGTCTCGAGGCTCCAGGCCAGCGCCGAACGGCAGCCGGGGACCTTGTTGGCGGCGATCTGCTCGCCGTTGCCGGAGCCGCCGACCACGATCCCGAGGCTGCCGGGGTCGCCGACGACCCTGGCGGCGGTGTGGAAGCAGTACGGCGGGTAGTCGTCTTCGGCGTCGAAGGCGAACGGTCCCACGTCGACCACGTCGTGACCGCTGCCGCTCAGATGCTTCACCAGGTGGTCTTTGAGTTCGAGACCGGCGTGGTCCGAACCGAGATAGATGCGCACGACCGCTTACCTTATCCCTTCGGCAGTTCTGCGATGGTCAGACCGGCGCGCGCCTTCGGCACGAACCAGGTGGACTTGCGCGGCATCTTCAGCCGCTGGAGGTTCACGTCGATGAAGTCCTCGACGGTGACCGGCGCGATGAGGATCGCCGCGTCGGCCTTGCCGGAGTCGACCTGGTCGGCCAGCCACGAGGCCGGGTAGTCGCCGCCGACGTAGGTGATGCGCTTGTCGCCGGCGTCCCAGCCGAGCAGGCCGCCGAAGACCTCCTGCTCCACCCGCGTGTGGTCGAGCTTGTCGACCACGGAGCCTTCGACGTCTCCGAAGGCGACCTCCCAGGTGCGTCCCGAGCCGTAGACGACGACGGTGCCGCCTTCGGCCGGAGTCTCGGGCGGACCGTCGACCTCGGTGACCGTCGCGCCGATCTGGCCGATCTGCTCCACCAGTTGCGAAGCCGAGCCCGGCAGGCCGGCGACCAGCCGGTGGTACGGCCGGATCGTCACCGACTGCGGCGTGGTCACGACCGCCAGGAACCGGTCGAGCTCGCCGACCTGCGCGGCCAGCGAGCGGTGGTTGCCGTCGGCGACGATGAGGTCGCCGTCTCCGGCCAGCGCCGCCAGCGCTGACCCCGCTTCGCCGCCGATGGCCCAGATCTCGTGGTTCCGGCCGGCCTCGTCGCGGTCGGAGGCGACCGGGTCGCCGGCGGACTCGATGGCCCCGGCGATGGCCGCGTGCAGCTCCTCGCCGCGGGTGGACTGCAGGAGCAGCACCGGGCTGAGCAGGTGCCGCAGCCGCTGGTTGAGCTCGTTGCGCTGCCGGACCTTCTCGATGAAGACGTCCTCATTGCGGATGACCCTGCCGGGTTCGTCGGCGGCCGAGGAGATCTCGGCGGTGTCCACCATGCAGAACACGCCGTAGGCGGTCGGTTCCTCTCCCCCGCTGATGCGGTAGGCCACGGCGACGTCGCCGAAGGAGGCGAAGCGTCCGGCCTCCTTGAGGGCGGCGAGCCGCTCGGCGGCGGCCGGGAGGGCCGCTTCGAAGCCGAGCCCGGCCTTCACCGCCTCGGGCGTGTGCGCGGGCATCTCGACGCCCAGTGCGCTCGCGGGATTCGCTTCGATGATCCGCGTGATCTCAGTCTCGTCGGGGAACTCGTCGTAGTTCTTCGCGCCGGTCTGCCCCGTGGACAACCAGGCCTGTTCTATCGGGTGTGCTGCACTCACGACGACAGCGTAATCATGCGAAATGCCCAGGCCGCAGCCGCCGAGTGAACTCCCGGGATATGACACACTCTTGACCATCGACCAATGAGACTGGAGGCATTGTGGCGGCAACGCACATTCTCACGCGAGACGAGGCACGGCGGCGCGCCGAGCTGCTCACCGTCGACTCCTACACCGTGGAGCTCGACCTCACCGGCCACACCGAAGGCGACACCTTCACCTCCCGTACTTCGGTGAAGTTCGACTGCGCCGAACCGGGCGCGGAGACCTTCATCGAGATCGCCGCCGAGCGCGTCGAGGACGCCCGGCTCAACGGCGAACCGGTCGACCTCACGGGCTTCGACCCCAAGGCCGGCCTCAGGATCGCGGGCCTGGAAGCCGAGAACACGCTGGTGGTCGACGCGGTGTGCGCGTACTCGACCGACGGGCAGGGCCTGCACCGCATGACCGACCCGGTCGACAAGGAGACCTACCTGTACTCGCAGTTCGAGGTGGCCGACGCCCAGCGCGTGTACGCCTGCTTCGACCAGCCGGACCTCAAAGCGGCGTTCACGTTCGCGGTGCGCACGCCCGAGCACTGGAAGGTCATCTCGAACATGCCGGCGGCCAGTGAGACCGTGGCGTCCGAGGCTGGGGCGAAGACGACGCTGTTCGCGACCTCGCCGCGCATGAGCCCGTACGTCACCGCGATCTGCGCCGGCCCGTACCACGGGGTCCACGAGACCCATGACGGGATCGACCTGGGCCTGTACTGCCGCCAGTCGATGAAGGAGCACCTGGACCCCGAGGGCGTCTTCGAGATCACCCGGCAGGGCTTCGACCACTTCCACTCCAAGTTCGGGGTGCGGTACCCGCTGCCGAAGTACGACCAGATCTTCGCGCCCGAGTACAACTTCGGCGCCATGGAGAACTTCGGCTGCATCACCATCGCCGAGGCCTCGTTCCTGTTCCGCAGCCAGGTCACCGACTTCGAGCTGGAGCAGCGCGCCAACGTGATCCTCCACGAGATGGCGCACATGTGGTTCGGCGACCTGGTCACCATGCGGTGGTGGGACGACCTGTGGCTCAACGAGTCCTTCGCCGAGTGGGCCAGCCACTGGGCCAACGTCGAGGCCACCCGGTTCAACGGCGCCTGGACGACGTTCCTGTCGGCCCGCAAGAACTGGGGCTACGGCCAGGACCAGCAGCCGACCACGCACCCGGTCTACGCCGACATGCCCGACACCGAGTCGGTGCAGGCGAACTTCGACGGCATCACCTACGCCAAGGGCGCCTCGATCCTCAAGCAGCTGGTCGCCTACGTCGGCATCGACCCGTTCCTGCGGGGCCTGCGCGCCTACTTCGAGAAGCACAAGTGGGGCAACGCGGTCTTCTCCGACCTGCTCAGCGAACTGGAGTCGGCCTGCGGCAAGCCGCTGGAGGACTTCGCCGACACGTGGCTTCGCACCGCCGGCGTCTCGACGCTGCGGCCCGAGATCGAGGTCGACGGCGACGGGAACTACCGCCGCGCGGCGGTGCTGCAGGAGGTCTCGGCCGAGCACCCGACGACCCGCACTCACCGGATCGCGATCGGCCTGTACGACCTCGAGGGCGACCGCCTGGTGCGGCGCGACCGCGTCGAGGTCGACGTGGCCGGCGAGTCGACCGAGGTCGAGGCGCTCGCGGGAGTCCGCCAGCCGGACCTGCTGCTGCTCAACGACGACGACCTGACTTACGCGAAGCTGCGCCTCGACGAGCGGTCGCTGGCGACCGCGATCGAGCACACCTCGGCGCTGGACGACTCGCTGCCGCGCGCGCTGATCTGGTCGGCGGCCTGGGACATGCTGCGCGACGCCGAACTGCCGGCGCGGCGGTTCGTCGCGCTCGGCGCCGCCAGCCTGACCTCGGAGACCGACATCAATATCGTGACCGTCGCGCAGCGGCAGGTCGCCGCTTCGCTGGCGTACGCCGATCCGGCCGCGCGGGCCGAGCTGCGCGAGCAGTGGGCGCAGTCGGCGAAGGCCGCGATGGAGGCCGCCGAGCCCGGAAGCGACCCGCAGCGGTCGTGGGCCAAGGCGTACGCCTCGGCTTCGCGTTCGGAGGCCGACCTGGCGCGCGTCCAAGGCTGGCTCGACGGCCGCGACGTGCCGGAGGGTCTGGCGGTCGACGCGGACCTGCGCTGGTCGCTGCTGACCGGCCTGGTCGCCGTGGGCGCGGCCGGCGAGGAGGCGATCGACCGCGAACTCGACCGCGACGACACCGCCGACGGCAAGCGCCTGTCGTTCATCGCCCGCGCGGCGGTGCCGACCGAGGCGGCCAAGGAGCGGGCCTGGGAGCGGATCGTCGACCCCAGCACCGAGAACTACATCCGCCGCTCGTCGATGATGGGCTTCGCTCCGCTCGACCAGGCGGACCTGGTGCGCCCGTATCTGGAGCCGTACCTGGAGGCGGTCCCGGTGCTGTGGGAGAAGCTCGGCGCGCAGCAGGCCGTGGAGTTCTCCAAGCTGGCGTTCCCGTCGAACCTGATCGAGCCCGAGACGCTCGAAGTGATCGACCGCTGGCTCGCCGAGGAGCGTCCGGCTCAGGTCGAGCGCGGCGTGGCCGAGGGCCGGGCCGACCTGGAGCGGGCGCTGAAGGGCCGGGAGCTCGACAAGCGGTCCGCGTGACCGGACGACATCGCTGCTCGTGGCTTCGGGACGCCCGTCCCGGAGCCACGAGCGCTGTTCAGGCCGTTGATAGGCTCAGGTCGATCAACCCCTGACCCCAGAAGGAGAAAGCGGTCTTGTCTGCTCTCTTGCCGGTGACCGTCGTGAGCGCCACGTTGGTGGCGCTGTTCGGGATCGTCCTGCCGCTGCTGCTGCTCGGTCCCGTGATGGCCTCGCGGACCCGACCGCAACCGCAGCAGCTGCTGTTCGCGGTCCTGCTGCTCATCCCGTCCGTCGCGATCGGGTCGGTGTTCCTGTCGTGGTGGGCGATCTCGTGGCTGGAATCGGCCGGCGCCCCCGTGCCGACGCTGGTCGGCATCGCCCTGGTGGTGGCCGCGACGGTCGGCCTCATGGCGCCGCTGCGGCTGCCGGGCCGGAGCGGTCCGTTCTGGCTCAAGCCGCTCTTGGGGCTCGCCGCCGGGATCCTGGTCCCGGTCGCGATCATGGAGAGCATCGTCGTGGGCCTGCACGAGGCGGCGGCCGCCGCGGTCGGCGTGGTCGTCCTCGGGGTGCTGGTGGCGGTGTTCCGCCTGGCAGGCCGACCCTTGGCCGAGCGTCGCCAGGTCAAGCTGATCCGGGCCTCGGTCGAGCGTTTCGGCGGGCAGCTGGTCGACGTCACCGACGAGTCGTGGCGCCTGGTGGGCGCCAAAGGCGACGCGGACCGGATCCTGCTGCAGTACACCGGCGAGGTCGACGGCAGAGAGCTGGGGGCGGCGCTGCTGCTGCGTCGGGACATGGACTGGGTGCCGGTCGCCAAGGAGAACGAGGCGGCGGTGTTCGAGCTGGCGCGGGGCCTGGGCGGGCAACCGACCGAGGCGGTGCTGGAGCAGCGGCACCTCGGGAGCCCGGCGACGCTGACACTGCGCATCCCGGGAACGACGGTGCTGTCGATCCGGGAGACCGTGGCCGACTCGCTGTCGTGGGTCGAGTTCGTCGGCAAACTGGAGCTGACCGACGCCGACGGGCTGCTGAAGCGGCAGTTTCCGAGCGCCGAGACGCAGTGACGGATACGGCGAAGCGCCGACCGGGTCGCTGGGACCCGGCCGGCGCCGAAGTGTTCTGGCGGAGTGTCTAGGCGTTCTGCGCCGTCTCGGCCAGCATCCGCAGGCCGGTGATGATGCCGCCGGACAGCTGTCCGGCTCCGAAGGCGGCCTCCATCGAGAAGGCCGCCAGGGCCGCGGAGCGGTCCGGGATCTTCTCCTGGGCGAGCTTGCCGGTCACGATCTCCATTTGGCGCTGCTCGGGCGACACCGCGATGAGGACTGATTTGTCGGGCTCTTTGAGGCGGTTGTGGAGGGCCTCGGCGGCTCCGCGCACGGGATCGTGGAGCGGACCGACGTAGACGCTGTAGTGCAGGCCGCCGCCTTCGCTCTCGGCCGCGGTGAGGGCCTCGTCGATGTGCAGCAGTTCCTTGACGTCGAACGGGCCGTCGAGCACGTCGGGCCGGATCTCCTCGGGGCTCCGCTCGGTCAGAGCGTGGCGAGCCACCTCGTTACCACTGGCCATGTGCGCCTCCCTTCGGTCCGCCGACGAGCTCCTCGTCGCCGCTGCTCAAGGACGATCCGGCGCCGGATTCGATCTCCGCGACCGTCTCGGTCCGACCGTTGGCGTCGACCGCGCCGTCGCGGGCCACGAACCAGACCGGTTTGAAGTCGTAGGGCTGGCCGGGGCGGTAGCGCGACTGCGGCCGCGGGTGCCGCAGGAAGATCACGGTGAAGACCGCGACCACAACCAGGATAGGGGCGCCGAACAGAATCAGCAGCTCCTGGAAGACCGTCATGTTGCTCCCCTAGTTCAGTGCAGGGTGACCTCGGCCCACAGACTAATCGAATTACGCCTCTGGCGTTCCCACAGGTGGCAACCGGGTGCGCCCGGTCGCACTCGCGCACGGCGGCGTCGTGCGGCGGGCCGGGATCTGCCAGGAACGACCGGAGCCCGCCGATCGCGCTTCTCCGGCGCAGGTCGGCGGGCTCCTCCGATGTCTTGTGGAGAGGGTCAGCGCACTCGCGCTCGTTCGCGCTCGTGGTGGTGGCGTTTGGGCAGCCAGGCCTCCCAGGCGGGATCCGGGCGTCGCTGGCCGCGGAAGCCGCGCAGCTGCCATCCCGAGGGGGGCCTGGGGGCGCGAGGCAGCCGCCAGCCGAGCTCGCTGAGCGTGCGGTCGCTCTTGCGGTGGTTGCAGGGGGCGCAGGCCGCCACGACGTTGTCCCACGTGTGGGTCCCGCCTCGGGAGCGCGGGACGACGTGGTCGATCGTCTCGGCCGAGGAGCCGCAGTACACGCAGCGCCAGTCGTCGCGGACGAACACGCCGCGACGGGACGGGCTCGTGCCGACCTGGCGCGGGATGGCGACGTACCGGTTGAGGCGGACGACCGCCGGGACGGGGATGTTCATCGTCTCACTGCGAAGAAAACCGTCACCGACGGTGACGGTCTCGGCCTTGCGGGTCAGCAGTAGTACGGCGGCCCGCTTCACCGGCACCACGCACAGCGGCTCGTAGCTCTGGTTCAGGACGAGGGCGGAGCCCAGGGCGGCGGGGTGGGTGAAGAGATTGGCATGCGCACTTGGGGAAGGGTCATCGCTGTCCAGCGTGCTCCTATGTCGAGGACCTATCACGGTGTCAAACCTCCAAGCCATCGGTCTCGTCAAGTTTGACCTAAATCTCAAGAAATTGCACCCCGGTTGCATGGGATCTTCGGCGAGGGGTGAATATCGTCTGGTCGAACGGCAATTGACGACCGGCTCCGGCGGCCTTAACGGTGTTGTCGGCAGCGCGGTGGACAGCCGGCACCCGAGCGCCGAAGGAAGAACGTGGAACTGCTTGCCGCTACCGGAGAGTCCCCGTGCGAAACGGGGTTCAACGCCTGTTCACTGCTGTGGAATGTGACCGACAGCACCGACTTCGCCGTCGACGGCGGCGCGTTCCTGGACCGGATCTTCAAGATCCTGCTCATCCTCCTGGTGGCCTTGGTCGTCCGCTGGCTGGTCAACCGCTTCATCGCGCGGGTCATCAAGGAGGTCACCAACGCCAAGCGACCCCAGTCGATCGCCGAGTTGAACGGGCTGCTGGGCTCGGGCAGGAGCCGCCGCGAGGAGATCGTGGGCGACCGCAGCAAGGCCCGCGCCGAGACGCTGACCAGTGTTCTGCAGCACATCAACGGCGTCGCCGTCATGACGATCGCCTTCATGCTGATCCTCGGCACGTTCGACATCGACCTCGCGCCGATCCTCGCCAGCGCCGGTATCGCGGGCATCGCGATCGGTTTCGGCGCCCAGGCGCTGGTGCAGGACTACCTGGCCGGGATCTTCATCCTCCTCGAGGACCAGTACGGCGTGGGCGACTTCGTCGACGTCGGCGAGGCGTCGGGGACGATCGTCGACATGGGCCTGCGGGTGACCACGCTCAGGGCGCTCGACGGGACGCTGTGGTACGTGCGCAACGGCCAGATCATGAGGGTCGGGAACTCGAGCCAGAGCTGGGCTTACGTCGTGCTGGACACCCCGCTGCCGCCGACGGTCGACGTGGACCGTGCGGCCGAGGAGATCATGGAGGCCGTCCGGGCGTTCGCCGAGGACGAGGAATGGCGCGAGCACGTCCTGAGCGAGCCGGAGTACCTCGGCGTCGCCACGATGACGATCGACGAGCTCACCATCAGGACCGGCCTGCGGACCGTCAGCGATCAGCAGTGGGCGGCCGGCAGGGAACTGCGTCGGAGGATCAGCGACAAACTGCGTGACAGCGGCATCGCCGACGACATGCGGTCGAGCCGGGTCTACGTGCCGCGCAGCTCGGTCGGGCAGACCCAGTGAGTTCGACGCAAAGGTGATCTGCGGCGCAGTCGGTGTGACGCGTTGCGGATCGGCTTCCAATGGGATGCTCCGGTTGGCACGATGGAGGTATGTCGACCTCCAACAGCCCGCGCAGCGTCGTGTCGCTCACTCCGACCGGCCAGCCCGCGCCCACCCAGTCCTTCTATGAGGCGGTGGGCGGCGCCGAGACGTTCCAGCGGCTGACCCAGGCATTCTACGAGCAGGTCGCCGACGACGAGATTCTCCGCCCGCTCTACCCCGAAGAGGACCTCGCTCCGGCGGCCCGCCGCCTCCAGCTGTTCCTGGAGCAGTACTGGGGCGGTCCGCACACCTACTCCGAGGAGCGCGGCCATCCGCGCCTGCGGATGCGCCATGCCCCGTTCGTCATCGGCGAGCGCGAACGCGACGCCTGGCTCGACTGCATGCGAACGGCCATGGACGCCGTCGCTCTGCCCGCCGAGTACGACACGGTCATGTGGGAGTACATGGAGCGGGCGGCGGACTTCATGCGGAACGCATGAAGCATGAGCGCAGTATGCGGATGAAGCATCGGTTCGTCATGCGGAACGCGTGAAGCATGCGTCCCGCATGACGGGGGCGGTCAGTTGGTGCACTGCCGTTCGGTCTGCTCGTAGAGCTCGTTGTCGTCCAGCTGCCACTCGATGTACTCGTCGGTGAACAGGTCCTCGAGGTTCTCGGAGTTGTAGTCGATCTCGCCCTCGTACTCGTGATCGAGCCACTCTTCGAAGGCCGCCTTGCATTCGTCGAACTCCTCCGAGACCGCCTGGAGGTCCTCCAGGCTGCTGCTGAGTCCGGCGTTGTGCTCTTCGAGCTCCGCCTCCGAGGCCTCGAGCTCCTCGATGAGCTCGGCCTGCTCGTCGGCTTCGCTGGACTTCTGCGCGAACAGCATGCCGAGCACCACCGCGGTCAGACCCAGGACGCCGGCGAGGATCGACAGCGTGATGACGGCGCCCTTGCCGGGCTTTCGGACCGGCATCGGCGCCATCGGCGGGGCTGGAGCGAACTGCTGAGTGTGAGGCGCCGACGGCGGCATCGGCTGCTGCGGCGGGACTGAGACGGTCTCCATGGGAGCCGGCGGCGTCATGGCGGCGCCGGGCGCTTGTGCCTGAGCGGGCGCGGGAGCCTGCGGAGAGGCCTCCTGCGGGACCTCGGGCCGGGGAGCGGCGGCCTGCGGGGCCTCCTGTGGCTCCGGGGAGGCGGTCTCGGCGTCGACGGCCGGCCGCGGCGGCGGTTCCGGAGCGCCGGTGGGCTGTACCGGGATCGGCGGGACGGGGTTCTGATCGGGCTGCTGGTCTTCCGGGGGGATGGAAGTCATTCCTGGCTCCGGGGTTCATCTGGTTCAATTGGGCCCCCAGATGATACCGGCGAGCGAGACTCCGCGCGGTCCGATTGCGGCCGGCCGAACGGTCGGCCTCACTTGTGGCCGGTGGTGTCCGGCCACTGAGGAACGAATGCTACAGCAGCTCGCCTTCGAGCCACTCCACGAAGGTGCCCGAGATCGCGGTGCCGCAATCGATCAGCTCTTCGAGCAGCGCCTTGGTGATGCCAGGGCGAACCGGCACCTGGATCTCGCCGAACACCGGCAGGGAGCCCGAGTCGGTCGGCTCGCCGAGGTAGGCCTTGAGGAACCTGCGGGTGCGGTTCCACTCGTTCATGGCCGCGTAGCCGCGCTCGGCCCACTCGCGGGGCACGGTCTGGTACGCGCGGGCGCGGAGCACCAGAATGTCCGAGTCGGGCCCTTCGGCACGGACCTGGACTATGTGCCGTTCCCAGAGGGCCACGATGCCGCCGTGCTCGTCCACCAGGTAGCGGATGTCGAGGTTCTTGAGGGCGGCGATGATCCGGTCGGCGTCGAGCGGCTCGGGGTCGTCCTTGGCCGCCTGCGCGATCTCCTCGAGGTCCGTGACGAACTCGGGATCGATCTCCTCGAGGTCGCGCTTGATCAGGTGCCAGCGCTCGACCTCGGAGATCTGCTCCCTGCCGGGCCCGTAGGCGAGCGGCTCGGGAGCGGTGTGCGGATATTCGGCCTCGGTCATCGCGAGCTCGAGCGCGTCGCGCGACTCGGAGCGCGGCGTCGGGACCGCGTTCGGCTGGCTGCCTCGCGCCTGGGCGCGTTCGGCGGCTCCTCCGAGCTCGCTGTCGCCCTCGGCCGCCGGCCGGGCGACCGCCTCGTCCTTCGCATCGCGCTTCCTGCTGCTGCGCCACCACGCCATATCGTCGTCCGCCTTCCCACCCAAAATGCGAATCACCGGCAGTACATGGGTTTAACGTTGGCTTTCCTGCTTGACTGAACTTCACCGCATATGCGGGGGTTCGCGCAGTCCCAAGTTACGTCCCAATGCGCTGAGCAGCCTAGAACTTCGCACCGACATTGCACAACCGTCAAGCATTCCTGTCTGAAAGTATGAGCCCTCGACCACATGTACGGGATGCCGAGGAGCTGACTGTCGCACGTCTCATACGCCGAAGCGAGCAGAAAGCCGGAAATACCGGAGCTTGTCGGATTGCCGTCAAATGTCGGTCGACGTGTCAGAGCAGCGGCAGTCCTCGCTCGCGTTCCCATACGGCCCCATAGGTGGCCGCGAGGCCGACACGGCGCCCGAAACGCAGAACGCGAACGGGATCCTCGCCGACGAAGCCCATCCGCATGAGGGCGACCACGAGGCGGAACTGCACCGGGTAGTCCCGGTCCTCGAACTCTACGCGGAGGGCCACATGGTCGAGCAGGACGTCGCGCAGCCTCCGGTCGCCGACGCCTTTGCCGCGGCGTTCGCGCAGAGCCTCGGCGGCCTGACGGTCCAGGGCGGCGATCTCGACGGCGGGGACGGTCTCGATGGCCTCCCAGCGGCCTCGTGGGAGCCTGCCGCGCCAGTCGGCCTCCGGACGGGGGTCGAGGCTCCCTGCGGCCATGTCACCGGCCCGGTAGACGGCCTCGGCGACGTCCCCGGTGCGTTCGCGGACGGCCAGCACCCCGATGGGCAGCACGGCCCAGAGCCTGCCTTCGTGGACCCGGATCAGGGCGCTCGGGTCGAGTCGGGCGACGCGCGCGGCGAACGCGGCGTCGTCGCGGCCTAGTCCTGCCATCGCCGCAGAAAGGCCCGTTCGTCCTCGGTGATCCGGCGCGGGCGGCCCTCGGCGGTGTCGTACGGCACCAGCACCGACCTGGCCCGAGCGCACAACTTGCCGTCGGCGAAGACCTCGTAGGCGAACGTGAACGAGGCGTTCCCGACCTTCTCGACCCAGACCTCGACGCGGACGTCGGCCGGGACGGTCACCGGCAGGATGTAGTCGACCTCGTGGCGCGCCACGACGACGCCCTGCCGGAAGCCGGGCACGCCGGCCTGCTCGGCGACGGTGAACATCATCGCGACACGGGCCTCTTCGAGCAGGACCATGTACTGGTTGTTGTTCACGTGGCCGAAGGCGTCCATGTCCGACCAGCGCAGCGCCGGCTCGGCGATGAAGCGGCCCATGTCAGTCCCTCGTGAGCTTGCGGTGCGTGACCCGGTGGGGCTTGACCGCGTCGGGGCCGAGCCGCTCGATCTTGTTCTTCTCGTAGGAGTCGAAGTTGCCCTCGAACCAGAACCACTTCGGGTCGCCGTTCTCGTCCTCGCCCTCCCAGGCGAGGATGTGGGTGGCGACGTGGTCGAGGAAGGCCCGGTCGTGGCTGATGACCACGGCGCAGCCGGGGAACTCCAGCAGGGCGTTCTCGAGGCTGGAGAGCGTCTCGACGTCGAGGTCGTTGGTGGGCTCGTCGAGCAGGAGCACGTTGCCGCCCTGCTTGAGGGTGAGCGCGAGGTTCAGCCGGTTTCGCTCGCCGCCGGAGAGGACCTTGGTGGGTTTCTGCTGGTCGGGGCCCTTGAAGCCGAAGGCGGCGATGTAGGCGCGGGAGGGCATCTCGACTTTGCCGACCATGAGGTAGTCGAGACCGTCGGAGACGACTTCCCAGACCGACTTGTCGCCGGCGAGACCGGCGCGGTTCTGGTCGACGTACGACAGCTGGACCGTGCCGCCGATCTTGACTTCGCCGGAGTCGGGCTTCTCGAGGCCGACGATGGTCTTGAACAGGGTGGTCTTGCCGACGCCGTTCGGGCCGATGATGCCGGTGATGCCGTTGCGCGGCAGACTGAAGTCCAGGCCGTTGATGAGTTTCACGCCGTCGAAGCCCTTGTGGAGGTCCTTGACCTCGATGACGGTCGAGCCCAGGCGCGGGCCCGGCGGGATCTGGATCTCCTCGAAGTCGAGTTTGCGGGTCTTCTCGGCTTCGGCGGCCATCTCCTCGTAGCGGCCCAGGCGGGCCTTGGACTTGGTCTGGCGTCCCTTGGCGTTGGACCGGACCCACTCGAGCTCGTCCTTGAGGCGCTTCTGGAGCTTGGAGTCCTTCCGGCCCTCCACCTTCATGCGCTCGGCCTTCTTCTCCAGGTAGGTGGAGTAGTTGCCCTCGTAGGGGTAGGTGCGGCCGCGGTCGAGCTCCAGGATCCACTCGGCGACGTTGTCGAGGAAGTACCGGTCGTGGGTGATGGCGACGACGGCGCCGGGGTACTCGGCCAGGTGTCGCTCGAGCCACAGCACCGACTCGGCGTCGAGGTGGTTGGTGGGCTCGTCGAGCAGGAGCAGGTCGGGCTGCTCGAGCAGGAGCTTGCACAGCGCGACGCGGCGGCGCTCACCGCCGGAGAGCGTGGTGACCGGCCAGTCGCCGGGCGGGCAGCGGAGCGCGTCCATGGCCTGCTCGAGGCGCGAGTCGAGCTCCCAGGCGTTGGCGGCGTCGAGCTCCTCCTGGAGGCGGCCCATCTCCTCCATCAAGTCGTCGGAGTAGTCCGTGGCCATCAGGGCGGCGACCTCGTTGAACCGGTCGAGCTTGGCCTGGAGCGGCGCTACGGCCTCCTGGACGTTCTCCATCACGGTCTTGGACTCGTTCAGCGGCGGCTCCTGGGCGAGCATGCCGACGGTCGCGTCCGCGGCCAGCCGCGTCTCGCCGTTGGAGACCTGGTCGACGCCGGCCATGATCCTCAGCAGGCTCGACTTGCCGGCGCCGTTGGGGCCGACCATGCCGATCTTGGCGCCGGGCAGGAAGTACAAGGTCACATCGTCGAGCACGACCTTGTCGCCATGCGCCTTACGCGCCTTTTCCATGGAGAAGATGAACTGCGCCACACTGATCCTTCGCGTCACTCGGAGTCGATCAGACCAATGATGTCAAGTCCGCCGGGTTTCCGCCATTCGGGCTCGGCCGAGACCGTACTGCGTCACGACGGCATCTCAGGAAGCGGGCACCGCTAGGCTGGTGTCAAGGAGGGACTACAAATTGAGCAACGCATCCTTCATTGTCGTAGCCAACCGCCTCCCCGTCGACGCCGTCGTCGACGACGAGGGAAACACAACCTGGCGCCGATCCCCTGGCGGCCTCGTCACCGCCCTCGAACCAGTACTCCAGGCCAACAAGGGCACGTGGATCGGATGGGCCGGCCGGACCGGCGCCGCTCCCGAGCCCTTCGAGGCCGACGGCATCAACCTGCTGCCCGTCGAGCTCAGCGCCGACGAGGTCAAGCGCTACTACGAGGGGTTCTCGAACGCCTCGCTGTGGCCGCTGTACCACGACGCGGTCGAGCCGCGGGTCTTCCGCCGGTCGTGGTGGAAGTCGTATTACGAGGTCAACCTGCGATTCGCCGAAGTGTGCGCGGCCGAGGCGGCGCCCGGCGCGGTCGTGTGGATCCAGGACTACCAGCTGCAGCTGGTCCCGGCGATGCTCCGCGAGCGGCGCCCGGACCTGCGCATCGGCTTCTTCCTGCACATCCCGTTCCCGCCGGTGGAGCTGTTCATGCAGCTGCCGCACCGCATGGAGATCCTCAAGGGCCTCCTCGGCGCCGACCTCGTCGGCTTCCAGCGGCCTCTGGCGGCCCAGAACTTCCTCTCGCTCACCCGCCACCTGCTCGGCTACCGGCCGCGAGGCCACTACGTCACCGTCGACGATCGCCTGGTCCGGGCCGACGCGTTCCCGATCTCCATCGACACGGCCTACAACGAGCAGATCGCCAACACCGACCGCGCGCGCACGCGCGCCAAGGAGATCCGCGCCGAACTGGGCGAACCGGACACGATCATCCTGGGCGTGGACCGGCTGGACTACACCAAGGGCATCGAGCAGCGGCTCAAGGCGTTCCGCGAGCTGCTCGAGGACGGCCGCTTCGAGGTGCCGAAGACGGTGATGGTGCAGGTCGCCACCCCGAGCCGCGAGCGGGTCGAGCAGTACAAGGTGCTGCGTGAGCGAGTCGAACGTGAAGTAGGTCGCATCAACGGCGAATTCGGCCAGGTGGGCCTTCCGGCCGTCCACTACCTCCACCAATCGTTCGATAGATACGAGCTCGCGGCCTTGTATCAGGCCGCCGACGTCATGGCGGTGACGCCGCTGCGCGACGGTATGAATTTGGTCGCGAAGGAGTACGTGGCCAGCCAGATCGACAACAACGGCGCGCTCGTGCTGAGCGAATTCGCCGGTGCCGCAGGCGATCTGAGGCAGGCGTTCCTCGTCAACCCGCACGATCTCACCGGTCTGAAAGACGGATTTGTGACAGCGGCGGGCTCCTCGCCGGACGATAAGATGAAAAAGATGCGCGCGATGAGGCGCTATCTGCGAAAGCACGACGTCAACCGCTGGGCTCGCAGCTTCCTCACGGCGCTAGGAGTTCCGGAGCGCAGCGCGGCGTACAATCCGGGCAGCTCACCCGCCGCTCATACGGCGGAAGGCTCATAGGCACATGCCTGATTTCGCAACTGACCGGTGTTGGAGATACGCCTGATGACCGCACCCAGCCCAGAGGGACTCGGTACCGGAGGATTGAGTTCCTCCGACGAGCTCCGCTCGGCCCTCACCCGACTCGCCCGAGTTCCGCAGCTGCTCGTGGCGTGCGACTACGACGGCACGCTCGCCCCAATCGTGACCGACCCCTCGCAGGCCAAACCGATTCCCGAGTCGGTATCGGCTCTGCGCACGCTCGCGAATCTGCCGCAGACGAAGGTCGCGGTCATTTCGGGTCGCGCGCTGCGCGACCTCGCGGCACTGTCTCGATTGCCCTCTGAGATCCATCTGGTCGGTTCGCACGGTTCTGAGTTCGACGTCGGCTTCACCCGGGCGCTCTCCAGCGAGGATCAGCGGCGGCGCGACAAGCTCGTGGCCGAGATGACCGCCATCGCCGAGCGTTACGACGGCGCCCGGGTGGAGCCGAAGCCGGCCGGCGCGGCCCTGCACACGCGGGAGGCCGAGGAGTCCGACGCGAGTGAGGCCGCCCGCGAGGTCCGCGAAGGACCGTCTACTTGGGATGGAGTGCAGACCACGGAGGGCAAGTCCGTCATCGACCTGTCGGTGGTGGCCACCCACAAGGGCGACGCGCTCGACAAGCTGCGCCACCAGCTGGGGGCTTCCGCCGTCCTCTTCCTCGGCGACGACGTGACCGACGAGAATGCGTTCGCACACCTCCACGGTCCGGACGTCGGCGTGCGGGTCGGCGGCGGCCCGACTCGCGCGCACTACCGCATCGGCGACCCCGAGGACGTCGCCAAACTCCTGGCGCGCCTGGTCGACATCCGACGCAGCTGGCTCCAAGGCGAGTCGGCCCAGCTCATCGAGCGGCACACGATGCTGGCCGACGGCGCGAACCACGCGCTGCTGACCCCGGACGCCCGGCTGACGTGGATGTGCCACCCGCGACCCGACTCCGGGTCGATCTTCGCCGACCTGCTCGGCGGCGAGCACGCCGGCCACTTCACCGTCCAGCCGGTCAACGCCGGCATCCCGCTGGGCCAGCGATACGTGTCCGGAACCATGACCGTCGAGACCCGCTGGGCGGGCCTGACGGTGACCGACTGGATGGACTCGACCCCCCGGCGGCGCGGCGACCGCAACGCCACCGTCCTGGTGCGAGAGATATCCGGTGAGGTCCCGGTCGAGATCACCTTCGCCCCGCGCCCGGAGTTCGGGCAGCTGCCCGTGCAGCTCCAGCCGATCGACGACGACGGACTCAAGGTCCTCGGCGCCAACGAGCCGATCAGCCTGCGCTCCCCCGGCGTCGAATGGCAGATCGACGACGACGGCCAGCACTGCCTGGCCCGCACCACGGTCGACCTGGCCAAGATCGGCGGATCGCTGATCCTCGAGCTGCGCGCGGGCGTGGAGGACCTCTCGGAATGGAAGCCCCCGGTCAACGTCCGCCGCCGCACCACCGAGGCCGGATGGCGGAACTGGTCCGACTCCCTCAAACTCCCCACCATCGAACCTGAAGCCGTCTCGCGCTCGGCGCTCACTCTTCGGGCGCTGTGCTACCAGCCGACCGGCGCGATCCTGGCCGCCGGCACCACCTCACTGCCGGAAGAGCTCGGCGGGGTCCGCAACTGGGACTACCGCTTCTGCTGGATCCGCGACGCGGCCATGACCGCGCACGCCCTGGTCGACCTCGGCTCCCTCCAAGAAGCCGAGTCGTACTTCGAGTACGTCGCCGGCATCATCCAGCGCACCGCCGGACACCCCGAGCGGCTCGCCCCCCTGTACGACATCGAAGGGATCGCGCCCTCCCCCGAGGCGATCATCGACACCCTCCCCGGATACGCCGGCTCCAGGCCGGTGCGCATCAACAACGCCGCCTCCAGCCAGGTGCAGCTCGACGTGTTCGGCCCGGTCGCCATGCTCATCGAAGCGGTCGCGCAGCGACGCGGCCACCTGACCGACTTCGAGCAGTCCGTGATGACCTCCATGGTCGAGGCGGTCGAGAAGCGGTGGCACGAACCCGACCACGGCATCTGGGAGGCACGCCAGGCGCCGCGGCACCACGTGTACTCCAAGGTCATGTGCTGGGTGACCGTCGACCGGGCGCTCAAGGTCGCCGACCACTTCGGCATGGAGTACGGCCCCACCTGGCCGGAGCTGCGCGACTCGATCGCCAAGAACGTCCTCGAGCTGGGCTGGAACGACGAGATCGGCGCCTACACCGCCGCCTACGGGCACGAGGACCTCGACGCCGCCTCGCTGTGGGTCGGCCTGTCGGGGCTGCTGGCGCCCGACGACCCCCGCTACCTCAAGACCGTCCTCAAGATCGAGGCCGGGCTGCGCAGCGGCCCGACCGTCTACCGGTACCACCGCGACGACGGACTCCCGGGCACCGAAGGCGGGTTCATCCTGTGCGCGGCCTGGATGGCCGAGGCTTACATGCAGGTCGGACGCCGCACCGACGCCGAGGAGCTGTTCGAGCAGATCCTCGCGTGCGCCGGACCGACCGGCCTGCTGCCCGAGCAGTGGGACCCGATCGCCGAGCGAGGCCTGGGCAACCACCCGCAGGCGTACTCGCATCTCGGCATGATCCGGGTGGCGAACCTGCTCAACGGCCAGAACGGCCACGTGTAGACGCAGCGGCTAATCTGTTGGGGACGTTAGTTCGATCGTCCCCAACAGAAAGCCTGCGCCTTGAGCTCCCCCACTCCGGCCATCCCCGGCTACCGCGATTTCGAGATGGTCGCGCACGGGTCGACCGCGTTCGTCTACCGCGCCGTCCAGGAGCGGCTCGACCGGACGGTGGCGGTCAAGGTCCTGCTCGTCGACGACGACATGACCACCACCGCCTCGGTCGAGAAGGAGCTCGAGGCGACCGTGGCGGTGTCGAACCACCCGCACATCGTCTCCATCATCGACACCGGTTCCACCGAGGACGGCCGACCGTACATCGTCATGGAGTACTGCGACGGCGGCTCGTACTCGCAGATCCTCAAGGCCGAGCGGCAGCTGAGCGTCGAGGACGTCATCGAGGTGGGCGTCAAGATCGGGCAGGCGCTCCAGGCCGCCCACAACGCCGACATCCTCCACCGCGACGTCAAGCCGCAGAACATCCTGCGGGGCCAGTACGGACCCGCGCTGGCCGACTTCGGAATCGCCCGGGCCCCGGCGGCGCTCGCGGCGACCGAGGCGATCGACAAGCTCACGCCCCTGCACGCCTCTCCCGAGGCGCTGCTGCGGCAGGCGCAGACTCCGGCCAGCGACCTGTTCAGCCTCGCCTCGAGCATGTGGCAGCTGCTGGCCGGCCATGCGCCGTTCGCCAATCCCGAGGGCGGCACCGACCCCGACACGCACCGGGACCGGGTCACCTCCGAGGCGCCGCCGCCGAAGCTCCCGCGCGATGACGTTCCAGAATGGCTGGAGAGCCTGCTGGTGCGGGCGCTCTCGCGCGACCCGGCTCGGCGGCCTGAGTCGTGCACCGCCTTCGCCGAAGAGATCCAGCGCGGGATGTACGGCTCCGGAGGCGGGATCGGCAAGGCGCAGGCTCCGACCACGATCGGCGACATCAGCAACGAGAAGACCGTCTTCAGACCGCAGGGCCCGCCGCCGTCGCAGCAGGCACCGCTGGATCCGTTCGCTCCGCCGGGGCCCGCCCCCGAATCGGCTTACACCGTCGGGCAGCGGACCTCGTCGGGACACACCGACGGCTACTCGCATCAGCTGGGGCAGTCGACCGATCCGCGCTACGCGCGGCACCTCGACGGCTCGGCGCCGGTCAGCGCCACTCCCCATGCGGCGCAGCACCAGGGCGTCGCGGAGGGGGCCCCGCCGGTATCGGCCGCACCGCATTCGGCGCCCCCGCAGGCGCCGGTGAGCATGCGTCCGCCGACGACGCCGTGGACGCGGCAGCAGGCCGCCGCCGGGGCGCCGCAAGGCCAGGGCGGTGCCGGAACGATGGAGGCTGCGCCGCAGCCGCAGCCGTTCGCGCCGCCGGTCATCAGCCGCGACGGCGACAAGCGGGCGCACAAGCCGGCGAAGGCGCCGCGGGCGCCGAAACCGCGCCGCCCGAAGGACGACCGCGGCCTGAAGTCGTACGTGATCCTCGGACTGGTGATCACCGTCGTGCTCGGCGCGGTGATGGTCGGCTGGCTGTGGCTGATCTCGCCGGACTCGCCCGACGAGATCGACCCTGCCACGCTCGACGGGGCGGGCGCGCCGCAGCAGCTCCAGATCGTCTCGTGGAACGGCGGCACCGTCGAGCTCTCCTGGGAGGCGCCGGTCGAGGACTCGCAGCTCCAGTACTTCGTGATGGCCCAGCGGGTCGGCGACGAGCAGGCGAGCCGACTGGGCGAGCCGACGACGAGCACCGACTTCACCGCGAGTGGGCTCATTCCGAGCGAGGACTACTGCTTCACGGTGTTCGCGCTCTGGTCGACCGACAACACGCCGATGTCGGATCCGGTCTGCACCGACGACGAATGACGTTCACCCGATAGGCGCACGGAAAAGGCTCCGAACCATTCACGGTTCGGAGCCTTCGACGTTTCGGGTCTTATGCCGCGGCGGCCTCGGGGACTTCGCCGAAGGCCCCGGCCTCCTCGAGGGACTTCAGGGTGGTGTCCCAGCCGTGCTCGGCGGGGAGGTTCGCGGCGAAGGCCTCGACCTCGGCCCTGATCTTCTCGCCGTGGCCGGCCTCGGAGAGGGCGGCGATCGCGGCGACGAACTCCTCGGAACCCGTGGCCAGGTGCAGGGTGCGCCCGTCGGTCAGGTTGCGCAGGTACACGTGCTTGCCCTGGTTGAGCGGGATCAGGTACTTGAATTCGCCGAGGACGTTGAGTCCCCCCGCCGCGCCGGCCTTCTGTCCGGCTTTGACGGAAGCGCGTGCGGTTTTCGAAGTGTTGGCTGCCACGCCGGTCTCCTCACCTTGTCGTGTAAGTCGAAATCTTCTGCCATGCACAGGGAGCGGCCCGGACGGCGGGCACTGAACCTGGGTTGGACCACAAAAGAAAACCGACACTATGCCGGTCTTCGACGAGTGTATCTCAGGCCCTCGGTGCGCCTCCTAGCACATAGACCAGGTGTGACGCATTGAATGAGGGAAAAAATGAGCGCTCGGTGCGGTTTAAGCCTAGCGCGATGCTTTGCGAGCTGTCAGTATGTAAGTGAGCGGAATAGCGTACCGGGTTCGAGTTCATCCCCTCTTCGGCCCGGTCGATACCCGTTGGACGACTTCGAGCCGTCCCCAATTGACCACAAGGAGTGAGCCGGTACTCAGATACGCCGATCCCCGAGGAGGTGCGCGATGCAGACACGCGGCGTGATCTACATCCACTCCAGCCCGCCGGCGGTGTGCCCGCACGTCGAGTGGGCGATCGGGCGTGTCCTGGGTCGTGGCTCCGAGGCCGCGACGGTCAAGCTCGGCTGGTCTCCGCAGGAGGCCGAGCGCGGAACTATGCGCGCCGAACGCGCCTGGACCGGCGAGCCCGGCATGGGCGCGGAGATCGCGAAGGC
Organism: Glycomyces halotolerans; assembly: GCF_054779575.1. Classification (NCBI taxonomy): domain Bacteria; kingdom Bacillati; phylum Actinomycetota; class Actinomycetes; order Glycomycetales; family Glycomycetaceae; genus Glycomyces; species Glycomyces halotolerans. The sequence continues at coordinate 49,373 of NZ_BAAGXZ010000004.1, read as the reverse complement.
GCTGGCGCAGTGGCCGATGCTGCGGTTCGAAGTGACCGAGGACCCCAGCGCCGGCGTCGACGGCGAGCGGATCATGCACGTGCCCGGCCGGGGCGTGTACCGGGCGGCGATGAGCGCCGGCGGCGGCATCATGATCGCCGAGGACCGCGTCCGGGCCCTGCTCGCCACCACCACCAGCGCCGAGGCGCTGCGAAGCGGGCTGGACCAGCTCCTGGGCCTCGACTGGGACCGGGAGCTCGCCCCCTATCGGCAGGCCGGCGGCGGCGTGGAGCAGTCCTGGCTCTCGCAGGTGAGCTGAGACTCCAATACCGATACGACATCGGCCCCGCGCTCGCGCGCGGGGCCGATGTTCGGTGTCCGGAGGTCAGTCGCCTCGCAGATTGCTGAAGTCCGGTCCCTTGGTCCGCGTCCGCTTCAGCTCGTAGAAGCCGGGAGTCGTGGTGACGGCGTAGACACCGTCCCACAGCTTCGCGGCCGCCTCACCGGTCGGCGCCGGGGTCACCACCGGACCGAACAGTCCGACCTGTACGCCCTCGTCGTTCTCCACTGCCACCACCGGAGTGCCGACGTCGGTGCCGACCAGGCCGATGCCGCGCTCGTGCGATGCCTTCAGCGCTTCGTCGTACTCGTCGGTCGCGCCCGCCTCGGCCAGCTCGACCGGGAGTCCGGCCCGCTCGAGCGCGGCCGGGATGTAGAAACTGGAGTCCTTGGACTGCTCGAGGTGGATCCGGTTACCCAGGGCCGTGTAGAGGCGGCCGAGGGTCTCGTTGTCGTACTTCAGGGCCACCGCCGTCGCCACTCGGACCGCCGGGAGGGTCTTCGGCATCAGCTCCGCGTAATCGGGCGGCAGCTCGTCGATGCGGTCTTCGTTGAGCACGTACAGGCTCATCACGTTCCAGCGGATGTCGATGTCGCGGTATTTCGACGCCTCGATGATCCAACGCGAGGTCATCCACGCCCAAGGGCACGCGGGATCGAACCAGAAATCTATGGGTTTCCTATCTGCCATGGGGCCAAGGCTACTTCGGGAACGTGTCGTCACCCGGATGCGACGAAGTCGATCTTGAAACTTCGCCTTTGCGGATAAAATGGACGCCGATGCTGGTAAGAAATCGACACGACGACACTCCGCCGCTTTCATTCGCCCCCGCCGGCGACCTTCCCGCCGGGGTCGAGGTGCTCCCGCTCGCCAGGCTCCGCGACCGACCGACGCGGGCACCGGCCCGGCCGGTGCGCTCGGGCCTGCACCATCTGCTGACGCTCACCTCGGGGTCGCTGCGGCACACCGTGGACTTCACCCCCTACTTGCTCGAACCGGGAGCGTGGCTGTGGGCGCGGCCCGGCCAGGTGCAGCAGTGGGGCGATCTCGAAGGCGCCGAAGGGACGCTGTTCCGGTTCGAGACGTCGTTCCTCGACCCCGACACCGCCATCGGCGTCTGCGCCGCGGATCCCCACGCCCCGGTGCTGCGCGCTCCGAAGGGCCAGGACCACGCGCTCCTGCGGGTGGCCTCGAGCCGGCTCCAATGGGAGTTCGGGGCCGAGGAGCGGCTGCCGACGGACGTCAGGACCCAGATCCTGCGCCATCTGCTGGCGGTACTGGTGCTCCGCGTCGCGCACCTGCCGGCCCCCGGCGGTCCGGCCGCCGAGCCGGGCGAGGTCTACCTGGCGTTCCGCGACGCGGTCGAGCGCGACTTCGCGGTCACCCGGAGGCTGGCCGACTACGCCAAGGCACTGGCCTACTCGCCGCGGACGCTCTCGCGCGCCACGCTCGCGGCCGCCGGGATGCCCGCGAAGGAGTTCATCGACCGCCGGGTGGTCTTGGAGGCCAAGCGCATGCTGGCCAGCTCCGAGCTCCCCGCGGCGAGAGTCGCGTCTCGGCTCGGCTTCTCCAGCGCCACCAACTTCAACAAGTTCTTCCACCAGCGCACCGGAATCACGCCCATAGCGTTCCGGGACTCCGTCGCGGCCTTAGGCCGCGGCGAAGACGGTCTCGGGCTTGGCGCGGTCGCCCTGCTCGGTCATGACCGCCAGGAGTTCCCCGGCTTCATCGAGCACGGCGTAGCGCCCGGCGATCGCCGCCGCCGCGATCGACTTCCCGTATGACAGGGCCTTGGCCTCTTCAGCGGTGGCGGTGCGGGTCGGCATCAGCTCGGCGGCCGCCCGGCCCATCGGCAGCGCCCCGAGGGGGCGGCCCTGTTCGGAGCGCTCGGCGAGCGTTTCGAGCGTCGCGGCCGCGTCGAGGCCGAACCTCCCGACGCCGGTGCGGCGCAGTGCCGTCAAGTGGCCGCCGACGCCGAGGGCCTCGCCGAGGTCGCGGGCGATGGCGCGGATGTAGGTGCCCGAGGAACAGGAGACGTCCACGTCGACGTCGACGAACTCACCGCGCCGGATCGCGCCGACGTCGATGGCGCGGATGGTGACCCGCCGGGCCTGGATCTCGACGGACTCGCCTTCGCGCACCCGCTTGTAGGCGCGCTTGCCGTCGATCTTGACGGCGCTGACCGCGCTGGGAACCTGGTCGATCTCGCCGACCATCGCGGCCAGCGCGTTGCGGAGGGCCTCGTCGGTGGCTCCCGAAGGGTCGGCGGTGGCGGTGATGTCGCCTTCGGCGTCGTCGGTGACGGTGGTCTGGCCGAGGCGGATCGTCGCGGCGTAGGTCTTGTCGAGCCCGGAGACGTAGGCGAGGAGTTTGGTGGCCTTGCCGACCGCGATGATGAGGACGCCGGTGGCCATGGGATCGAGGGTGCCGCCGTGGCCGACTTTGCGGGTCCCGCAGATGCGGCGCATTCGGGCCACCACCCCGTGCGAGGTGATGCCTTGGGGTTTGTCGACGACGATGATGCCCGGCTGCGGTGTGGTCACAGCCGTACAGGATAGACCGGGTGCGGGAACGCGGCCCTACTGGTGGCGGTCGAGCGACTCCTGGAGCGCGCGGAGCGACTCCGAACGAGTGTCTTCCCAGTCTTCGGGACGGTCCTGGTCTTCGTGGAGGCTTGCCGTATAGGTCCTCATCCTCGATACCTTAACGGCCGTTCATGAATTTTTCAGCCGAGTATCCATATGCTGAGAAGGGTGGATGCGGGCGTACTCGGTCCCTGCCATGGAGCGCGCTCCCGATCCCGTGCGACACAGGATAAGGGCGAGCCGGACGAACTTGAGCGCCGCCGGCCCGCCCTGGTCTTGGATACCGCCCTCCGTCAGGACACGATGTGTCGGCGCAGCTCAGCTGCAAAGTTCGGCAGCCCGATCCGGTCGAGCACTCCAAGCAGCCCTGCGACGCTTCGAGACTCACGCCGGTACCTGGCCGCCTGCCGCTTGACGGCCTCAATCGTGAGCCCAGGTTGCAAGTCCAGTTGGTCAAGGAGGAAATCGTCTGGATGCACCGGTTCGATCTCAAAGCGTTTTAGGGCCTCGGGCGGAAAGTCGGACAGGTTCGCGGTGACGATGACTTCGGCTCGGCCTCGGATCGCTGCAGCCAGCACGTGTCGATCTTTGGGGTCGTTCGGCATCCCCTCGACGAGGTCTTCGTATCCGGTGATCTCCGCATCGAGGAAATACCGCCGCATCTGGGCGATGCGGCGGTCAACGGACTGCTCCGCTATTCCGTACTCGAGGAGGTTGCGCCTCAACTCACCGAGGATGTCGGTCGACCATAGCGGCCGGTAGACACCGTCTTCTGCCAGTGAGAGCAGCGTGTCGCAGAGGTAGGCCGGAAAGAGCACACAAGTGTCGAGCAACGCTGACTGACGCACGCATCCACTCCTAATCGAGTCGGTTTGATCGACTCGACTGTCTCGTACAAACCGGCGTCCTCTCCCTCGGACACCATCTCTCCCAGGCCGGCTCGCCGCTCCATGCGGCTTTGCTCTTGGTAGGTGAGCACATCTCGCAGTAGCACCCGGCGGTGCCGACCACGCCGGCTGTATGGAATCTCTCCGTCTTCGAGCAGCCGGACAAGTGTCGGCCGCGAGATGTTGAGTAGGTCGGCTGCCTCTTGTGTGGTCAACATCGTGTTGTGGGGCGCGATAGTGATCGCGAGCCCCTGGGACAAGCCCTCAACGACCTCGTGTAGCGCTTCGTATACCTCATCGGGAAGTTCGATTGCGGTGCCGTCGGGGTCTACGAGCTTCGCACGACAGGGCCTATCGGAGACCGAAAGCGCCCTTGCGAGAGCGTCGAGCGCGGTGGGCCGCAGCGACGGCGGAAGGATGGTCTTCTCCTCGAGCACTCCGGTCATGGTCAACACCTCCGAGACCAGACTAGCATTATTCGAAAAAAACGAACAACTCCATGGGTGGCGTCACCTACCGAGCTCAGCCAGTGGCAAGTACGACCACCGGTGAATCACCGGGAGGCAATGTCGCGGCGCGACGAGGAGATCGGATGAGGACCAATCGGCGGACATCGATCCGCCCCCGTCGCCTTCAGTCCTCGTCTTCGGGCTTCTCGCCTTCGCGGTACGGGTTCGGGTCGCCGGCGTACTTCGCCCGCTGGGCGATCCGGTGGACCTCCGCGTCGGCCTTGGCGGCCTCGGCCAGGAGCGCCTCGATCCGACCGGCGTGCTCGGGCACCGTGTCGGCCACGAAGGCGAGCGACGGCGAGTGCCGCATGCCGAGGGCCCTCCCGACCGTGCTGCGGAGGTGCCCGGTGGCGCTCTCGAGCGCCGCGGCGGAGGCCTTCACCTCTTCTTCGTCGCCGAGCACGGTGTAGAAGATCGTCGCCTCGCGCAGGTCCGGGGTCATCCGGGCGTCGGTGATGGTGACCATCCCGACGCGCGGGTCCTTGAGCCTGCGCACCGCCTGCGCGGTCAGTTCCATGACGCGCTTGGCCACCTGGGCCTGCTTCGCCGCGTCTGCCATGTCGATTCCTGCCTTCTACTGCCTGCTGCTACTCGTCTTCGGGTCCGAACACGCGTCTGCGGACGCTGAGCAGTTCGACCTCCGGGCGCCCCGCCACATGCTGCTCGCAGGCGTTGAGGATCTCCTGCACGTGGAGGTTGTCGCCGGCAACGGCGGCGACGCCGACCGTGGAGCGGCCGTGGATTTCCTGGTCGCCCACCTCCGCCACCGCCACGTCGAACTTCCGCAGGGAGGCCACGATCGGTCGCACGTACGAGCGCTTGGCCTTCAGCGAGCGGGAGTCTTCCGGGAGGAGGAGGTCGAATTCAACGCATCCGGTGAACACCGCTCTAGATTACGCGTCGCGGCGAGGATTCCCAAGATCTTTTGGCCCCGTGGCGAAGCTCGCCGCCGGCGAAGCGGGCCCGCACTAAATCGTCTGTTTCAGGACGTCGATCGCGAATGCCTGCGAGGATGACGGGAGAGGACGAGACAGTACCGGACTTCGGCATGCGAGTTTCGCCGAGACAGGAGGACCGATGTCTGCACCCCAAGGTGGATGGGACCGGCGGTACGGCGACGAGACAAGGCGTTTTCCGGCCGAGGCCCCGTCGGACTCCGGCCGGCGCCCCAGCGTGGAGGCCGGCAAGCTGTGGGCCGGAGGGCTGGGGACGGCCGTGGTCGCGGCGCTGGTGGCGCTGGTGGCGATCCTGCTGGTGCGCGGAGTGCTGGGCATCCACATACTCTCGCCGTCGGAGGCGGGGGCATACGGCGACGCTTCGACGACGACCTACGCCTTCGGCGCGTTCGGCATCGCGATCCTGGCCACCGCGCTGCTGCACCTGATGCTGCTGACGATGCCGCGCCCGATGAGCTTCTTCAGCTGGATCATGGTCCTGGCCATCGCCGTCGGGGTCCTGATCCCGTTCACCGTCGGCGCCGAGCTGGAGTCGCAGATCGCCACGGCCGCGATCAACCTCGTCATCGGGATCTGCATCGCCAGCCTGCTCAACTCGGTCGGCTCGATCGCCACCCGTCCGCCCGCGAGCCCGGGCGCGGCGGCCGGCTGAAGGTAGGGTTGTCCTTACCCTCGAAGCGCCTGCTCGCAGGGTCGCGAGCCCTCCTCCCCTCGCTCTAGATTTGACCCATGCGCAACAGACTTCGCCAATTGGGGATCGACACCGGCTACAACCTCTCGTCGTTCCCGATCGCCCTCGCCGCGTTCGTGCTCACCGTCGTCGGCCTCTCGACGGGCATGGGCACCATGGCCATCTGGGTCGGTGTCCCGATCCTCGCGGCGATGATGCTGGCGATGCGCGGCGTGGCCGCCGCCGGCCGCGCTCAGATCCCGATGGTGCTGGGGCGCAAACTCTCCAAGCCGCGGTACCGGCAGGCGCCGCCCGACAGCTCGGGCCTGCGCCGGTTCCTGACCGTCCTCATCGACGGGCAGTCGTGGCTGAACATGTTGTGGGGCGTGGTGATCTTCCCGGTCGCCGTCGTGGCGTTCGCGGTGACGATCGCATGGTGGTCGGCCACGGTGACCGCCCTGTTCTATCCGGTCTACGGGTGGATCATCTGGCTCGCGGTCGGCAGTGAGGACCAGGGCCTGGTCTATGCCACCGAGTGGCTCGGCTGGGGCGACTCGTACTTCACGGCCGCGCTGCTGAGCTTCATCAGCGGGCTGGTGATGGCGGCGGTGCTGGTGCCGCTGGTACGCGGTCTGGCGCTCGCCCAGGGGCACATCGGACGGGGCCTGCTGACTTCGGTCAGCGGCCTGCACGAGCGCATCGACGAACTCACCGAGTCGCGCGACGCCGCGACATCGGCCGAGGCCGACGCGCTGCGCCGCATCGAGCGTGACATCCATGACGGGCCGCAGCAGCGACTGGTCGGCCTCGGCATGGAGCTGGCGCGGGTGCGGCGGCAGATGGCCGCCGATCCCGAAGCGGCCCAGGCGACCTTGGAGTCGGCGATCTCGCAGACGCGGGAGACCATCGACGAGCTGCGGGCGCTCTCGCGCGGTATCGCCCCGCCGATCCTGACCGACCGGGGCCTCGAGTCGGCGCTGGCGGCCCTGACGGCGAGGTCGGCGGTGCCGGTCGATCTGCAGACGAGTCTGACGGGTAGGTACCGGGCCAACGTCGAGAGCACCGTGTACTTCGTAGTGGCCGAGGCGCTCACGAACGTCTCGAAGCATTCGCAGGCGACCCAGGCGTCGGTGTCGGTGGACGACTGGGGCGATACGCTGGTCGTCTCGATCGGCGACAACGGGGTCGGGGGCGCTCACGTCTCAAAGGGACACGGGCTCTCGGGTCTGGCCGATCGGATCAGAGCCGCCGAGGGCGACTGGCGGCTCGACTCGCCCGAGGGCGGTCCGACGGTGATCGTGGCGGAGGTCCCGTGCGGGTGAACAAGGTCCGCTCGGGGAGGGTGGGGTGACGGGTGCAAACCAGCAGCGTACGGGTGCGGGTGGTTGTGGCCGACGACGCGGTCTTGATCCGTTCGGGTCTGGTGAAGCTGCTCGAGGAGTTCGACTGCGATGTGGTCGCCGCCGTCGGCGACGGCGAGGCGCTCATCGAGGCGATCGCCGAGCACCGTCCGGACGTGTCGGTGGTGGACGTGCGGATGCCGCCGTCGTTCACCGACGAGGGCCTGCGCGCGGCCACCAGAGCCCGGGAGCGCGTGCCGGGTTCGCCGGTGCTGATCCTCTCCCAGTACGTCGAGGTGTCCTATGCCGACGATCTGCTCGCCGATTCGCGCGGCGCGGTCGGGTATCTGCTCAAGGACCGCGTGATCGACGTGGACGACTTCATGGACTCGCTCCGCCGCGTCGCGGCGGGCGGAACGGTCTTCGATCCTGAGGTGGTGTCGCAGCTGTTGGTGCGTCGAAGAAGTGACGATCCGGTGGCGTCGCTGACGCCGCGGGAGCGGGAGGTGCTCGAGATGATGGCCGAGGGCCACTCCAATCGGGCGATCGGAAGGAAGCTGTTCATCTCCGACGGGGCGGTGGAGAAGCACATCCGCAACATCTTCACCAAGCTGGAGCTGCGCAGCGAGGACGGCGACCACCACCGCAGGGTGAAGGCGGTCCTCGCCTACCTCAGATCGTAGATCCTATAGGATATATAATATAGGATTCACTTCGAGGAAGCCGCGTTCGATGAGTCGGCGCAGCACCGGGTAGAGCTGCGCGTAGAGCACGGCCGCTTCGCCGCCGTACGTCTCGGCCAGCAGTTGGACCTGCAAGCGGACCGGCGCGGCACCGTCGCAGGCGCCCAGCATCGCCACCAGCAGCGGATCGATCTGCTCGGCATGGCGCATCCGGTGGCGCTGCTGCAGCCACTGCCGCTCGACGTCCCAGCCTTCCTCCCCCAGCGCCGCCGACTGCTGCAAGGACACCCCGTCGGCGACGCGCAGGCGCGCCTCCCACAGCTGCTCAGGCTCGAGATCGGCCCCGCGCACGACGAAGTGCTCCGCGACCCGATCGCGCCACGGGGTCTCGACCGCGTGCCGGACCTCCTCGCAGCGCACCTCGCTCGCGCCGTCGACCCGGCGGACGTTCACCATGCCGAAGCCGACGCCTTCGACACCGCGGGCGTCGAACCAGTCGAGCCACGCCGCGGCCTGATCGGCGTCGCCGGTCTCACCGGAGTCGCGCTGCCACGTGCGCACGTAGTCGAGCGGGTCGAGGACCTCCCGTTCGACGGCCCACACTCCGGCGCCCGACTCGGGAAACCAGGAGGCGACCCGTTCGGCCCAGTCGGCGCCGCCGACGTGCAGCCAGTTGGCGAGGAACTGCATGGTGCCGCCGGGCTCCAGCAGCTCGATCGCGGCGCCGGCGAGTTCGGCGGCGACGCCGTCGGCCTCCCGTCCGGCGTCGCGGTAGGTCCACCCGCTCCCCGGCGTGGCGATCACGAACGGCGGGTTCGCCACGACCAGGTCGAATCGCCGACCGGCGACCGGCTCGAGCAGGTCGCCGCGCAGCAGCTCCAGCTCGACGCCGTTGATCTCAGCGTTGAGCGCCGCGAAAGCCAGCGCGCGCTCGCTGAGGTCGGTCGCGGTGACCGACCCGGCGTGCCCGGACAGCTCGAGCGCCTGGACGCCGCAGCCGGTCCCGAGGTCGAGCGCGGTGCCGACCGGTTCCCTCAAGGTCGCGTCGAGCAGGAGTTGCGAGGCTCCGCCGACGCCGAGCACGTGGTCGCGGTTCCGGGCGCCGGTCGTGCCGGGACACTGGTCGGAGAAGACGGCCGACTCCCCGGAGAACTGCAGGCCCCACCCGGCGGCCACGCCGCCGTCGCCGCGCAGGAGCAGCCCGCTTTCCAAGGCTTCCCCGATGCCCAGGGGCGCGATGGCGTCGGCCGCGGCACGCTCATCGACCTCTACGCCGACGGTGAACAGTCGCGTCCACACGCCGAGCGGGTCGTCGCCGCAGGAGTCGAGGAGCGCCCGGTGGTCGCCTCGGTCGGAGGACGCGGCGGCGTCCGGTCCGTAGACGGCCGACAGCGCGGCCCGGTGGTAGCCCGACTTCCGCCAGGCCTCACCGAGCCGCGCTGCGGCTCCGACTTCGAGCAGTCGCACTTACTCGCGCGGCTTCTCTCGCATCTCGAAGGCTTCGATGACGTCGCCCTCTTCGATGTTGTTGTAGTTCTTCAAGGTTATACCGCACTCGTAGCCCTCGCGGACCTCGGTGGCGTCGTCCTTGAAGCGGCGCAGCGAGTCGATCGTGCTCTCCGCGACGACGCTGCCGTCCCGGATCAGGCGGACCTTCGCATTGCGCTTGACCGTTCCCTTGGTGACCAGGCAGCCCGCGATGTTGCCGAACTTGGACGAACGGAACACCTCGCGGATCTCGGCGGAGCCGATCTCCACTTCCTCGTACTCGGGCTTGAGCATCCCCTTCAGCGCGGTCTCGATCTCTTCGATCGCCTGGTAGATGACCGTGTAGTAGCGGATGTCGACGCCTTCGCGCTCGGCCATGTCCTTGACGCGGCCCTCGGCTCGGACGTTGAAGGCGATGATCGTCGCCGACTCCTCGTCGCCGGCCGCGGCCAGGTTGACGTCGTTCTCGGTGACCGGGCCGACGCCGCGGTGGATGACCCGCAGCTGTACCTCTTCGGGCACCTCGAGAGCGACCAGGGCCTCCTCGAGCGCCTCGACCGAACCGGCGCCGTCGCCCTTGATGATGAGCGAGAGCGTGGTGCGCTCGCCTTCGGCGATGCGGTCCATGAGGTTCTCGAGCGTGGTGCGCGAGGCGCGGGCCGCCTGCTGGGCCGCGCGGCGGCGGGCTTGCCGCTGCTCGGCGATCTGGCGGACCGTGCGGTCGTCGTCGGCGGCCAGGAACACGTCCCCGGCCATCGGCACCGACGCCAGACCCTGCACCTGGACCGGATAGGAGGGCGTGGCCTCCTTGACCCGGTTGCCGTCGGCGTCGAGCATCGCCCGCACGCGCCCGTGGGCGCCGCCGGCGACGATCGAGTCGCCGACCCGCAGGGTGCCCTTCTGGACCAGGACGCTCGCGACCGGGCCGCGGCCCTTGTCGAGGTGCGCCTCGATCGCGATGCCCTGCGCGTTGCCGACCACCGGCGCTCCCAGTTCGAGCGAGGCGTCGGCGGTGAGCAGGACCGCTTCGAGCAGGTCCGGGATGCCGATGCGCGGCTTGGCGGCCACGTTGACGAACATCGTCTCGCCGCCGTACTCCTCGGCGACCAGCCCGTACTCGGTCAGCTGCTGCCGCACCTTGTCCGGGTTGGCGTCGGGCAGGTCGGTCTTGTTGACCGCGACCACGACCGGCGCGTTCGCGGCCTTGGCGTGGTTGAGCGCCTCGACCGTCTGCGGCATGACGCCGTCGTCGGCCGCGACCACCAGCACCACGATGTCGGTGACGTTCGCACCGCGGGCACGCATGGCGGTGAACGCCTCGTGGCCCGGGGTGTCGATGAAGGTGATCGCGCGATCGACGTCGTCGTGCTCGACGTGGACCTGGTAGGCGCCGATGTGCTGGGTGATGCCGCCGGCTTCGCCCTCGACCACGTTGGTGTGCCGGATGGCGTCCAGCAGCTTGGTCTTACCGTGGTCGACGTGGCCCATGACGGTCACGACCGGCGGACGGGGCAGGGCCTCTTCCTTGCCGCGCTCGTCGAGGTCGATGCCGAACTGCGCGAGCAGCTCCTTGTCCTCTTCCTCGGGGCTGACGACCTTGACGTCCCAGTCCAGGTGCGCGCCGAGCAGCTCGAGCGTCTCGTCGGGCACCGACTGCGTCGCGGTCACCATCTCTCCCAGGCCGAACAGCTCCTGCACCAGGGTGCCCGGCAGGGTGCCGATCTTGTCGGCGAAGTCCGAGAGGGTCGCACCGCGCGGCAGGCGAATGGTCTCGCCGTTGCCTCGGGGCGCGCCCGACTGCATCTTCGGAGCCGACAGGTTGTCGAACTCCTGCCGACGCTGCCGACGCGACTTGCGGCTCTTGCCTCGCGGTCCTCCGCGGCCGAAGGCTCCGGCGGCGCCGCCGCCTCGGGCCTTGCCGCCGCCTCGACCGCCGCCACCGCGGTACGGGGTCGGCGCGGTCTGCGGACCGGCGTCACCGCCGCCGGAGCCGGCGAAGTTGCCGCGGTAGTTGCCACCGCCGCCGCTTCGACCGCCGCCGCCACCGGGACGTCCGCCGCCGCCACCGGGGCGACCGCGTCCGCCGCCACCGCGGCCGCCTTCACGGCCGCCGCCCGCGGGACGGGAGGGCATCATGCCCGGGTTCGGGCGCGGAGGCATCATCCGCGGGCTGGGACGGGGACCGCCGGGGCGGTCGCCGCCTTCAGCGGTGGGACGGGACTTCGCGCCGGCACCACCGGTGCTGACGCCGAACGGGTTCTTGGGCCCGGGCTTCGGCGCGCCGGGCTTGGGGGGCGAGGCGCCGGGCTTGGGGCCGGGCTTGGGCGGCGCGGGCTGGGCCGCGCGCTTGGCGGCCTCCTCCTGCTGCCGCTTCAGCAGCTCTTCGGCACGCTTCTGCTCGGCGGCGACCTCGATGTCTCGGGCGCTCGCCGGCTTCGGCTCTTCGACCTTGGGGGCCGCCGGAGCGGCCTTAGTGCTCGGCTTGGGGCCGGGCTTGGGGGCGGTCGTCTTCGAGGACGCCGCCCGCTTCTTGGCGGGCGTCTTCTTCGCGGCCTTGACGTCGGTCTTGGCCTTGGCGATCTTGGCGGGGCTGGGCGCCGCCGGTCGCGGCTTGGAGGCCGCCTTCGCCGTCTCCTTCGCCGGTTCGGCCTTCTCGGCCTCCGGTGACGCCTGAGCACCCTTCTGCGATCCGTCGGCGTACTGCTGCCGCAGTCGACGCGCCACAGGCGCCTCGACCGTGCTCGACGCTGACTTCACGAACTCGCCCATCTCACTGAGTTTCGCGAGCACTTCCTTGCTCGTCGTACCCAGTTCCTTCGCAAGCTCATGTACGCGGGGCTTTGCTGCCACTGCACTCCTCACTTCGAGGTCGCGCGGGCAGCGCCCGCCGACCTCATCTCTCCACTAGCAACCAGTTCATCGGACGAACTTCATCGCGTGGTCTTCATTCGGTCTCTACCTGCTTCGTGTGCGGGAGTCGGTCTTGCGGCCGACTCCGACTCGACATGGGCTCGCACCGCTGCAACGTCGACCGGCCCCTCGACTCTGAGGGATCGAGCGAACGCACGCCTACGAACTGCCTGGTCAAGGCAGTTCAAATCGTGGTGCACATGAGCTCCCCGGCCGCTGAGGCGGCGCTTCGGGTCCGGAACCAGGCGGCTCGCGGAACCCTCGGAGCGATGAACGACGACGCGCAGCAGCTCGGAAGCCGCATCGCGTCCCCGGCAACCCACACAGGTGCGGACTACCGTTGCGTTACGTTGCGATCCGATATTCAGTCTACCTCCCCGACTAGCGAGCGCCACCGGCCGGGCCGGTTCCCTCCTTCGCCCCACCGGCCACGTGCGCATCGGACTTGATGTCGATGCGCCATCCGGTCAGACGCGCGGCCAGGCGCGCGTTCTGGCCTTCGCGGCCGATCGCCAAGGAGAGCTGGTAGTCCGGCACGACCACCTCGGTCGACCGGGTGGCCTCGTCGATGACGCGAACCGAGAGCGTCTTCGCAGGTGAGAGCGCGTTCGCGACGAACCTGGCAGGGTCGACGTCCCAGTCTACGATGTCGATCTTCTCGCCGCCGAGCTCGCTCATGACCGCCCGGACCCGCGATCCCATCGGGCCGATGCAGGCGCCCTTGGCGTTGACCTCCTTCGTTGTGGCACGGACCGCGATCTTCGAACGGTGACCCGCCTCACGGGCGATGGCGGGGATCTCCACCGAGCCCTCTTCGATCTCGGGCACCTCGAAGGCGAACAGCTTCTTGACCAGACCGGGGTGGGTGCGGGAGAGGGTGATCTGCGGGCCGCGGGCGGTCCGGTTCACCTGGATGACGATGGCGCGGATCCGCTTGCCGTGGTCGTAGGACTCGCCGGGGACCTGCTCGTTGAGCGGCAGCGTGGCCTCGATCTTGCCGAGGTCGACGGTCACGATGCCGCGCTCGTTGCGCTCGCCGTGGGCCTGCACGACACCGGTGACGATGTCGCCCTCCTTGCCGGAGTACTCGCCGTAGTTGACCTCGTCGGCGGCCTCCCGCAGCCGCTGCAGGATGACCTGCTTGGCGGTCTGGGCGGCGATGCGGCCGAAGCCCTCGGGGGTGTCGTCCCGCTCGGAGACGATCTCGCCCTCCTCGTTCAGCACCGGTACGAAGACTGTGGCGACGCCGGAATTCCGGTCGACGACCACTCGTGCGCGCTCATCGGCTCCAGGGGTGTGCTTGTAGGCCGTCAGCAGCGCCGATTCGATCGCGCCGAGGATTGTCTCGAAAGGGATGTCGCGCTCGCGTTCCAGTGACCGCAGCGCAGCCAGGTCGATATGCACCCGTTCTCCTTAAAGTCTTGAGTTGTCCTCACCGGTGCCGTCAGGCGCGCGAGCCGGCATCGACCGACGCCTATTTCAGCTCGATCTGCACCTTGCCGGACCCCAGCTCGGCATAGTTAGCCGAACGGCGTACGCCGTCGACTTCTAGTTCAATCCCCCGCTCGCTGGCGGCCACGACTCGCCCGGTGACGGGCTCCTCCCCGATGTGCACGGCCACCAAGCGCCCAATATTACGCCGCCAGTGCCGGGGCTCGGTAAGCGGACGGTCCACGCCTGGAGAGGACACTTCCAGGGTATAGGCAGCGTCCGCGAATGGCCCACCTGTGGTCTCGGCGGCGTCCAGTGCTTTGGAGACGGCTTTGGAGACGGTCGCCACGTCGTCGAGACTGACTCCGGAGTCTGAGTCGACCAGTATGCGCACCAACATCCTTCGGCCCGCTTTAGTGACCGTGAGGCCCTCCAGATCGAATCCGGCCCTCTCGACCGCCGGAGCGACGACCGCCTCGACTTCGGCTTGCTGCTTCGATGCCATGCGCTACTCCATTCTCGGGCCTGTTCCGCCGAGATTATCCGCCCGTCGACACGAACGAAAGCAAGGCTGGGAAACTGGGGGGGTGTTCACGACCCGACGCGGACTCCTCATCGGCGCCGCCCTAGTGGCGGCCGCAGGCTGCACCGAATCTCCTGCCAAGATCATCGTCACCGACTCCGACCTCACCGCCGCTCTCAAGAGCGCCAGAACCCTCGCCGACGCCGCGGAGGCGCTCGGCTTCACCGACATCGCCACCGACCACCGAACCCACGCCGAGACCCTGGAGCGACTGCTCAAGCCCAATGTGGTCGCAGCGACCGAACCCGAGAGCGCGATCGGCGACGTCGAAGCGCTCGCCGAGGCCGAGACCGCCGGGAGCCGCGAGGCGACCGAGTCCTGCCTGACGACCGAGAGCGGCTACGCGGTCCTGTTCGGCGAGATCGCGGCCAGCCGCGCGGCCCACGCGGCGGTGCTCGCATGAGCGTGGTCGACGCCGGACTCGCGGGAGAATACGCGGCCGTCTACGCCTATGGGACGGCCGCCGTTCACCTCGCCGGCACTGCCCGCGACCTGGCCGAGGCCGTCGAGGCCGAGCATCGCGAGCGGCGAGACGCCCTGCTGGACTACTACGACGCCCAGGGCTGGGAGGCGGCCCCGGCCGAACCCGGATACGACATCGACCCGATCGACGGAGCCGAGGCGGCCCAAACGCTGCTGATCGGTATCGAGGAGCGGCTCACGACCACCTGGCGCGCCGGCATCGCCTCCGACGAGCCGGCCGAGCGCGAGATCTGCCTGAACATGCTCGTCGCCAGCGCGAAGGTGCTGGCGCGCTGGAGGGTCGTCGCCGGAGAGAAGGCCGCCGACCCGTGGCCGGGCCGTCCGGACTAGCGGTTCGGACGGGCCACCAGGTCCGGCAATGGCACCGAGTCCGATCCCGGCGGGCCTGCCCACAACACACATACTCGATATGCGATACTCAGTATCTCTTCTGAGTATGTGAGGTTGCACATGAGTGTCAAACACAGTCTCCTGGCGCTGCTCGAACGGGGGCCGGCATACGGCTACCAGCTCCGGGCCGCGTTCGAGAGCGCCACCGGCTCCACCTGGCCGCTCAACATCGGGCAGGTCTACACCACACTCGCCAGGCTGGAGCGCGACGAGCTGGTCGAGGCCATGCCCGAGAACGAGTCCGGACAGCGCCCCTACCGCATCACCGAGGCGGGCAAACGCCACCTAGCCGGCTGGTTCGCCTCCCCGGTGCGCGCCGCCGACCGGCCGCGCGACGAACTGACCATCAAACTCGCCCTGGCCGTCACCACCCCGGGCGTCGAGGTCACCGACGTCATCCAGCGGCAGCGGGCCGCCACCCTGCGGATGCTGCAGGAGTACACCCGCCTCAAAACCGACGACAACGGCTCGGACCTGGCCTGGAAACTCGTCCTCGAATCCATGATCTTCCGCGCCGAGGCCGAGATCCGCTGGCTCGACCACACCGAGTCCGTCGTGGCCCGCGCCGACATCCCGGCCCCGTCCCCTTTCATCGAGCACGAACCCGCCCCTGAAACCGAAGCCATCGAAGAAAAGCGGTGACCCCATGACCGTCCTGCACATGCGGGGCGTGAGCCGTGTCCACGGCAGCGGCGACACCGCCGTCCACGCCCTCATCGACGCCCACCTCTCCATCGAATCCGGCGAGCTCGTGGCCATCATGGGCCCCTCCGGCTCCGGCAAGTCCACCCTGCTCAACCTCGCCGGCGGCCTGGACTCCCCCACTTCGGGCGACGTCGTCGTCGAAGGCACCTCGCTCGCGGACCTCTCCAAGAAGCGGCTCGCCGCGCTGCGCCGCCGCCACGTCGGCTACGTGTTCCAGGACTACAACCTGGTACCGAGCCTCACCGCCGTGGAGAACGCCGCCCTGCCGCTCGAACTCGACGGCTGGAGCGCCGGCAAGGCCCGAAAGGCCGCGCTCGCGGCGCTCGAAGAGGTCGGCCTCGACACCCAGGTCGCCGACCGCTTCCCCGACGAGATCTCCGGCGGCCAGGCCCAGCGAACCGCGATCGCCCGCGCCCTCATCGGCGAGCGGCGACTGGTGCTCGCCGACGAGCCGACCGGCGCGCTCGACTCGGCCACCGGCGAAGACGTGCTCAAGCTGCTGCGCAAACGCTGCGACGCGGGCGCGGCCGGACTCCTGGTCACCCACGACGCCCGCCACGCCGGCTGGGCCGACCGGGTGGTGTTCCTGCGCGACGGCCGGATCGTCGACAGCTCCGAGCCGCTGGCGGCCCCCGAGACACTGCTCGAAGGGGCCGAGTGATGTTCTCCGGCACGAGACTCGCTCTCAGAATCGCCCGCCGCGAGGCGCTGCGATACAAGGGCCGATCGGCCCTGTCGATCGCGCTGCTGGGGATACCGCTGCTGGGAGTCTCCATCGCCGCCACCGGCTACGACACCATCCGACTGTCCGACGTCGAGAACGCCGAGCAGCGGCTCGGCGAGACCGACGCCTACATCACCTTCGACTGGGAGGGCGTCCCCCTCGTCCAGCAGAACTGGACCGAGCAGTGGCCGTGGACCCGGCCGGCCGAGTCCGGCGCGCATCACGAAGGCCGGGAAGTGACCGAGGACGAGGTCCTCGCCGCGCTCCCCGACGGCAGCTCGATCGCCCCGTTCAACCACAACGGATTCGACGGCGGGATACAGGTCGAGACGCCCGACGGCATCGGCGGCATCGCGACCGCCGGATACGACCTGTCCGACCCGATTTACGAAGCGGCGAACCTCCGATACCTCGAAGGCGCGCCCCCGCGGGGCGACCAGATCGTCCTGTCCGAGACCGCCGCCGAATACCTGGAGAAGGGCGTCGGCGACACGGTCGCGCTGGCGGACGGCTCGGACGAGTACACCGTCTCAGGGCTCGTGGAGCTGCCGTGGAACCTCGACGACGCCTACGCGATCGGCACCGTCTTCGAGCCCGGCGCCGCGGGCTGGCTGGTCGACGCCCCCGGCACGCTCGCCCACGAGGACGCGCTGGCGCTCAACGAGCTCGGCATGAGCGTGTGGGCGACCTCGCTGGTGAAGGATCCGCCGCCGACCGAAGAGGTCTACCAGGGCTTCAGTCCCTCCGACGGCGTCGACGGCGCGATGATGATGGTATTCGGCCTCATCGTGACGGTCGTGGTCGTCGAAGTCGTGCTGCTGGCCGGGCCGGCGTTCGCCATCAGCGCCAGGCGACGCTCGCGGGAGTTCGCGCTCATGAGCGCCGCGGGGGCGGCCCCGAAGCACCTGCGGAACACGGTCCTCGCCGGAGGGCTGCTCTTCGGGATCATCGCCGCGGTCGTGGCCGTGACCGTCGGCGTTCTCGCCGTCTGGGCCCTGCAGCCGGCGCTCGAGCAATTCTTCGGGCACCGCAGCGCGGGCCTCAAGGTCATGCCGCTGATGCAGGCGATGCTGGTGGGCTTCGCCATCGTGACGGGTCTGCTGTCGGCGCTGGCCGCCGCGCTCAGCTCCTCGCGGATCAATGTGGTGGCGGCTCTGGCGGGCCGGACGCCGCGCCGGAAGGTCCGCAAGCGCTGGCCGCTGATCGGCCTGACGCTCGTCGGGCTCGGCGTGGCCTCCGGGTTCGCCGGCGTCGCGCTCTGGAGTCTGCCGTTGATGTCGGTCGGGATCGTCGCCATCCAGTTCGGTCTGATCGCGTGCACGCCGACGCTCGTGGCCTTGATCGCGAAGCTGGGGCGGCGGCTGCCGCTGGCGCCCAGGATGGCGCTGCGGGAGGCCGGGCGCAACCGCGGTTCGACCGCTCCGGCGATCGCGGCGGTCATGGGGGTCGTGGCCGCGGGCGTGGCGTTCTCGCTGACCGTGGCGGCCGACAACGTCCGCATGGAGCAGTGGCGCGTGCACGATCTGGCTCAGGGTTCGCTCTCGTTGGACCTGTCCGGCGATGTCTGGGCCGACCCGGCAGGGGCGCCTCCGGACCTGGACGCCGCATTCACGGAGGCCGAACAGGTGCTCGAGCGGCACTTGGAGGATCTCGAGGTCGAGCGGATCGGCCTGTACGCCTTCGGTGAGCCGTGCGGCCGAGCCGACGAGGACACCGAGACGCGCTGCCACGCGGAGCTGGTGCGCCCCGAGGAGAACCGGTGCGTCTACTGGTCGATGGAGCAGGACGGCACCGAGGAGGCCGCGGCGGCGGCGATCGAGGCGGCTCGGAACGACCCTCGATGCGACGAGAAGCTCTCGAATATGGGAGCCCACTCGGATGCCGTTCCCGCCTCGACCGATCCCGAGATCGTGGCCGCCTACACCGAGTTGGAGGGCGAGGATCTGCAGGAGGCGGTGGACCATCTCGAGTCCGGCGGGATCCTGGTCTCCGACAAATGGGCGATCACCGACGACGGCACCGCCGTCATCGAGGTGACCAAGGAGACCTGGCGCCACGACGGTTCGGAGGGCGAAGACCGCGAGGTGACCTCGTTCGAGTTCCCCGCCATGGAGGTCGACCACGGGCTCCTGGGTCTCGACCAGTACATGCCCGGTCCCGAGGCCGCCGAACGGCTCGGCATGACGACGTCTGAGTGGAACCAGCGGTACCTGCTGGACTCCTCGACCGAGGCCACCAGGGCGGTGCAGGAGGCGATCGCCGCCGATCTCCAGCTGCGCGCGGTCGACGGCATCTGGGTGAGCTTCAGAGTGACCGACTACACCGATCCGTTCACGTTCTACTTCATGCTGGCGATCGCGGCGCTGTGCGGGATCATCGCGCTGGGCGCGACCGCCGTCTCTACCGGGCTCATCGTCGCCGAATCCAGGAAGGACATGACGACGCTCGGCGCGGTCGGCGCCGAGCCGAGCGTGCGCAAGCGGTTCGCGATGTGGCAGACGGTGGTCATCGCCCTGTTGGGCGCCGGCCTCGGTACGGTCGCCGGGTTGATCGGCTACGCGCTGATCCGCGAGGCGCTGAACCGGGACCTGAGTACGAGCTACCCGTTCGAGACGCTGTACGGCTGGGAGCTCCCGTGGGCCAACTTCGGAATCTCACTGCTGGTGGTGCCGTTGGTGGCGGCCCTCGGTGCGCTGCTGTTCACCAGGGCGAGGCTGCCGAGCGAGCGCCGGCCGACGTAGCGGCGCGGCGGCGTCGGCCGGGGTCATCGGCTCCCGGCCGGCGCCTTTCATACGCCTTCGGGCGTTCCCGCGGCCGGGACGCCTCCCGAAGGCATGGTGAGGATCTCGGCGCCGTCGTCGGTGACCAGGAGCGTGTGCTCGAACTGGGCCGACCACCTGCGGTCGCGGGTCACGGCCGTCCAGCCGTCGTCCCACATCTCGGGTTCCGCGCTGCCCAGGTTGATCATCGGCTCGATCGTGAAGGTCATACCCGTCTCGATGACGGTGTCCAGGCTCGGGTCGTCGTAGTGCGGGACGTACAGTCCGGAGTGAAACGCCGTGCCGATGCCGTGGCCGGTGAACTGCCGGACCACGCCGTAGCCGAAGCGCGAGGCGTAGGCCTCGATGACCTTGCCGACGACGTTGAGCCGACGACCGGGCTTGACCGCCTTGATGGCGCGCATCGTGGCCCGCCAGGTCCGCTCCACCAGGAGCCGGGCGTCCTCGGAGACGTCTCCGGCCAGGAACGTGGCGTTGCAGTCGCCGTGCACACCGCCGATGAACGCGGTGATGTCGATGTTGACGATGTCGCCGTCGCGCACCACGGTCGAGTCGGGGATGCCGTGGCAGATCACTTCGTTGAGCGAGGTGCAGCAGGACTTCGGGAATCCCCGGTACCCGAGGGTCGACGGGTAGGCGCCGTGGTCGCACAGGTATTCGTGGACGATCCGGTCCAGTTCGTCGGTCGTCACGCCCGGAGCCACGGCCTTGCCGACCTCGACCAGCGCGTCGGCCGCCAGTCGGGCGGCCACGCGCATCTTCTCGACGGTCTCGGCGTCCTTGATCTCGGAGCCGCGGAACGGCTCCGGTCGGGCCCGGTCGACGTACTCGGGCCGCTCGATGGATTCGGGCACGGACCGGCGGGGGCTCTGCTTTCCTGGCCGCAGAACTGGACGAACACTCATCGCTCAAGCGTAACGTCCGGTGCCGGTCCCGCCCGTGAGGCGTCGCCCCGGGCCGTTGCCGAACCGAGCCTGAAAAGGTCTTGCGTTCTGCGGGCGTTCGCAGCATGCTGATGTGCACCGGAGTCCAGCCAGGGCCCATGAAGCACTACGACCGAGCCGGCGCGGGGCGCCGCTCCCGTGGCAGCACCGCGGAATTGTCCGCGGCGAACGACACCTCCCGCGGTCGAGCGCCCCGCCTGTCGAATACAGGCGACAGCGGCAGCCGCCCCGCGCCGGCTCACACGCCTGCTCGAGGCGCCTCATGCGGTTTCGAGCTCCTTGCGCTCGCCGCTCGGGTCGTCGGACTTCTCGGGCGGCTCGCCGCTCTCGACCGCCTCGGCGGTGCCGACCTCCTGGGACATGCGTTCCCAGAGCATGCCGCCGGAATGGGCCAGCGCGCCGACGATCGAGGGCACGAACGGCAGGATCCAGTCGGCCAGGAAGCCCGCGTGCGGCATGTTGAGCACGAAGATGGCCGAGCCGGCGCACAGCAGTCCTTGGAGCGTGCCGCGCCAGGCCGCCCGGGTGCCGTCGGCTACGGCGGCACGGCGCTCGGCGGCGGGATCGTGGAAGCCGCTCAGCCCGGCGGCGTCGCGGCGCCCCAGGTAGGCGCCGACGACGGCCTGCACGGCGGTGCCGCTGATGACGGCGGCGAGGAGCAGGTTCTTGGTGACCACGTAGAGCAGGACGAACAGCAGGGCGCCGCCGAGGACGGTGAGCGCGGCCCTGATCCAGTCGGTCTTCTCACCGGGGTACCAGTAGTACTTGGTGACACCTTCGGATACCTGTCGGACGATCTTCCCCATGGCGGTGGCTCCCCCTTCGCGGGCGGCGACAAGGTCTTTTGCTGCGCGGAACTCATTATCGGCCGTCGCGCGCGGCGGGCACGCCGAATCCACGGAGTCATGTTTGTGCAATATCGCACAAAACGCTCCATATGTCGGTTTCTAGGTGGACACAAGGCGGCGCTGCCTCGGCTTGTGCTCCAGCGTAGTGACCGACGGTAGTGCCGTAAGTCGCCTATCCGACAGATCAACGGACTTCGACGACCGGGCCGGCGAGCTCCTTCAGCTCGTCGGGCAGGTCGGCGCCCATCTCGTCGGCGAGCCGGACGGCCTCCTCGATGAGGGTCTCGACGATCTGCGACTCCGGGACGGTCCGGATGACCTCGCCTTTGACGAAGATCTGGCCCTTGCCGTTGCCGCTGGCGACGCCGAGGTCGGCCTCGCGGGCCTCGCCGGGCCCGTTGACGACGCAGCCCATGACGGCCACGCGCAGCGGGACCGGCAGGCCCTCGAGCCCGGCGGTGACCTCTTCGGCGAGCTTGTAGACGTCGACCTGCGCGCGCCCGCACGAAGGGCACGAGACGATCTCCAGCCCGCGTTCCTTGAGGCCCATCGACTCCAGGATCTGGTTGCCGACCTTGACCTCTTCGACCGGCGGGGCCGACAGGGACACGCGGATGGTGTCGCCGATGCCTTCGGCCAGGAGCGCGCCGAAGGCCGTGGCGGACTTGATGGTGCCCTGGAAGGCCGGGCCGGCCTCGGTGACGCCGAGGTGGAGCGGGTAGTCGCACCGCTGGGACAGGAGCCGGTAGGCCTTGATCATGACCACCGGGTCGTTGTGCTTGACCGAGATCTTGATGTCGCGGAAGTCGTGCTCCTCGAACAGCGAGGCCTCCCACAGTGCCGATTCGACCAGCGCCTCGGGCGTGGCCTTGCCGTACTTGGCGAGCTGGCGCTTGTCGAGCGAGCCGGCGTTGACGCCGATGCGGATCGGGGTGCCCGCGGCCTTCGCGGCCCTGGCGATCTCACCGACCTTGTCGTCGAACTTCTTGATGTTGCCGGGGTTGACCCGCACCGCGGCGCAGCCGGCGTCGATGGCGGCGAAGACGTACTTCGGCTGGAAGTGGATGTCGGCGATGACCGGGATCTGCGACTTCTTGGCGATGGTCGCCAGGGCGTCGGCGTCGTCCTGGGTCGGGCACGCGACGCGCACGATCTGGCAGCCGGAGGCGGTCAGCTCGGCGATCTGCTGGAGGGTCGGGCCGATGTCGGCGGTCCGGGTGGTCGTCATCGACTGGACGCTGATCGGCGCCCCGCCGCCGACGAGCACGCCGCCGACGTTGAGCTGGCGGGTCTTGCGGCGCTCGGCGAGCGGCTCGGTCTCGGGGCGCTTGCTCGGGATCCCCAGGTTCACTGCGGTCATAGGGCTAGTCTCCACCTCGTCGTCACGGATCAGTTGAACAGTGTGATGGGATTGACGATGTCCGCGGTGATCGTGAGCAGCATGAACCCGCCCAGCAGGATGATCACGGCGTATGTGAGCGGCATGAGCTTGAGGTAGTCGACACGCCCCGGATCGGGGCGACCGCGCCTGGCCGCCCACCAGGACCTGACCTTCTCGTACCAGGCGATGGCGATGTGCCCGCCGTCCATCGGCAGCAGCGGCAGCAGGTTGAACACGCCGATGAAGTAGTTGAGCACCACCAGCAGCATGAAGAACATCGCCCACTGGTCGTACTGGACCATCTCGCCGCCGAGGCGGGAGGCGCCGACGACGCTCACGGGGGTGTCGTCGGCGCGCTCGGCGCCCCAGATCGAGTCCCACAGCGGCGGGATCTTCGACGGCAGCTTGCCGAGCGCGATGAACGTCTCGCGGAACATGTCGCCGGTGTAGGAGACGGTGTCGCCGACGCCCTGGACGGGGCCGGCGACCAAGACCGGGTCGATGGTCGGATCGATGTACGGGGTGACGCCGAGCCGGGCCACGGTCTCGGTGGTGCCGTCGGCGAGTTCGACCTCGGCGGAGTACGGGACGACCTCGTAGTCGATCGTCCGGCCGTCGCGTTCGACGGTGACCGCGACCGGTTCGCCGGGAGTGAGGTCGGAGACCTGCTCGACCAGGGAGTCCCAGCCGGCGACCTCGCTGCCTCCGACGGCGACGATCTCGTCGCCGCTCTGGAGGCCCGCGGCGTGGGCCGGAGCGGGTTCGTCGGCGGCGGAGCAGGTGAAGTCGGCGTCGGCGTCATCGGGCGGGACGCATTCGGTGACGTCGACCGTCGCGGTGCGCTGCGAGTGCTCGTAGGAGTCGGCCCAGGCCGGGTTGGTGACGCCGACGAAGGAGACCAGGATCCACAGCACGGCGAAGGCGAGGATGAAGTGGGTGACCGAACCGGCGGCGAGCACGACGGTGCGCTGCCACAGCGGCTTGCGCCAGAACACGCGGTTCTTGTCCGCCTCGGTGACCTCCTCCTCCTGCTCCTCCAGGGGGGTCATGCCGACGATCTTCACGAAGCCGCCCAGCGGGATGCCCTTGAGGCCGTATTCGGTCTCGCCTCTGCGGAAGGACCACAGCGTGGGGCCGAAGCCGACGAAGTACCGGGTGACCTTCATCCCGAATCCCTTGGCGGTGAGCATGTGACCGAATTCGTGGAGACTCACTGAGATGAGGATCGCCAGCGCGAACAGGATGATCCCGGTGGTATAGGCCAGCAACTCTTGACTCCTTCTATCGCTCCGACGCGTCCAACACTATCCGGCGGGCGCTCGACCTCGCCCAGCTCTCGGCCTCCATTACGTCTGCGACACTTTTGGGTCGGCCGAATTCGGGGGCGGTGTCGAGGACGGCGGCGACGGTGTCGACGATGCCGGGGAACGGCAGCGTCCCGGAGCGGAATGCCGCGACGGCTTCTTCGTTGGCGGCGTTGTAGACCGCCGGGAGCACTCCTCCGGCTCGCCCGGCGTCCTTGGCGAGGGCGACGGCGGGGAAGGCGGCGTGGTCGAGCGGTTCGAAGTGCCAGTCGTTGGCTCGGGTCCAGTCGACGGGGCGGGCGGACCCGGGGAGCCGGTCGGGCCAGGCGAGGGCGTGGCCGATCGGCAGGCGCATGTCGGGCGGGGAGGCCTGGGCGATGGTGGAGCCGTCGGTGAACTCGACCATGGAGTGGATCACCGACTGGGGGTGGACGACGACGTCGAGGCGGTCGTAGTCGACCGCGAACAGTTCGTGGGCCTCGATGAGCTCGAGGGCCTTGTTGACCATGGTCGCGGAGTTGATGGTGACGACCGGGCCCATGTCCCAGGTGGGGTGGGCGAGGGCCTCTTCGACGGTGACGTCGGCGAGCTGCTCGCGGCTCCTGCCGCGGAAGGGACCGCCGGAGGCGGTGAGGACGAGTTTCGCGACCCGTTCGAGCGAGCCCGAGCGGAGGCACTGCGCGAGCGCGGAGTGTTCGGAGTCCACCGGGACGATCTGCCCGGGTTTGGCCACCGCGCGCACGAGCGGACCGCCTGCGACGAGGGATTCCTTGTTGGCGAGGGCGAGCTGCCGGCCGGCTTCGAGGGCCGCGAGGGTCGGTTCGAGGCCGATGGAGCCGCTCATGCCGTTGAGGACGGTGTGGGCCGGCCAGGTCGCGAGTTCGCGCATCGCCGACCGGCCGGCCAGGATCTTCGGCATCTTGAAGCCGCCGGCGTCCCAGCCGCGTGCCTTGGCGGCCGCGAACAGGCGCAGTTGGACGGCTTCGAGGGCGGTGGCGTCGGCGACGGCCACGGCCTCGACTTCGAGTTCGACCGCCTGCTCGGCCAGCAGCGCCGGGTTGGAGCCACCGGCGCCGAGGGCGACCACTCGGAAGCGGTCGGGGTTGGCGCGGACGATGTCGATGGCCTGGGTGCCGATGGAGCCGGTCGAGCCCAGCAGCACGATCTCGCGAGGATCTGTCACCCGGCCATTATCACCTGAGGCGCGTGGGATGGAATCCTTCAATCCTGACGCGGGTGAACCGCGACTATCGGAAGACGACGGTCTTGGCGCCGTTGAGCAGGATCCGGTGGTCGAGGTGGGCTGCCAGTCCGCGTGCGAGGCAGGTGGACTCGAGGTCGCGTCCGGCCGCGACGAGGTCGGCGGGGCTCATCGAGTGGTCGACGCGGGCGACCTCCTGGTCGATGATCGGGCCCTCGTCGAGGTCGGAGGTGACGTAGTGGCAGGTCGCGCCGATGAGTTTGACGCCCCGTTCGTAGGCCTGGTGGTAGGGCTTGGCGCCTTTGAAGCTCGGCAGGAAGGAGTGGTGGATGTTGAGGATGCGGCCGGGCAGCTTGGAGCAGAACTCGGAGGAGAGGATCTGCATGTAGCGGGCGAGGACGACCACGTCGATGCGTTCGGATTCGATGAGGTCGAGGACCTGCTGCTCCTGGGCGGCCTTTCCGTCGGGACCGACCGGCAGGTGGTGGAACGGCACGCCGGAGGAGGCGGCGAGGTCGGCCCAGTCGGGGTGGTTGGAGGCCACGGCGGCAGCCTCGCCGTGGAGGGCGCCGATGCGGAAGCGGTAGAGCAGGTCGTTGAGGCAGTGGCCCTGCTTGGAGGCCATGATCAGGACCCTCGGCTTGGTGGCCCGGTCGTGGAGCTGCCAGTCCATGTCGAATTCGCGGGCGACCTCGGCGAAGCCGACGGCCAGTTCGTTCCGGGGCGCTTCGGCCGTGAACTCGACTCGCATGAAGAACCGTCCGGAGCCGTGCTCAGAGGACTGCTGGGAGTCTTCGATGTTGGCGTTGCGGCGGGTCAGGAATCCCGAGACGGCGTAGACGATGCCGAGGCGGTCGGGGCACGAGAGCGTGAGTACGAACTGGCTGGACACCCGGCCAATGGTACTGGTCGCCGCCCGGATCGACCAAGAGGCGGGGCCTGGCGGCCCCGCCTCTCGAGCCTGAGCGCGTCTTAGCCGATGGCGGCCTCGGCCTCAGACATGAACTGCTCGGTGGTCTCCTCCGGCGTGGCGTCGCCGAACACCAGCGGCTCGTACACCCGCAGCGTGATGTCGGCGATCTGCCCGGCCCCGATCGGCGGGACCGGCGGGCCCTCGGCCAGGTCGGGAGTGAGCTCGGCGATGAAGTCCGCGCCCTTCGCCTCGGCCTCGGGCAGGTCGGGCAGGATGCGCGCCCGCTGCTCGGTGTTGGCCGGGAGGCCGCGGTCGGTCAGCGTGAGGTCCAGGGCCTCGTCGCTGTTGAGCAGGAAGTCGATCAGCTTCCCCGCCAGCTCCGGGTCGGCGTCGGCCGAGGCGGCCCAGAACATGGCCGGCTTGAGGTACATGCCCGGCTGGACGCCGTCGGCCTCACCGGGGAGCCGCAAGAGCTGCAGTTCGCTTCCGAGGACGGCCTCCAGTCCGCCGACCTGGTTGGACCAGTAGAACTCCGAGGCGCCGGTGCCGACGGCCAGAGGAGCCTGGTCCTGGCCGGCGGCGTAGGCCTCGACGATCTGGGTCGCCGACGGGACGGCCCCGGCCTGCACCAGGCCGTAGATCATGGACCACCAGTCGGTCATGGTCCCCGCGCTGAACCCGAGCGAGCCGTCGGGCGCGTACAGGCTCTCACCGCGCTGCCTGGCGAAGACGTTGAACAGGGCCTCGTTGTTGAACGAGATCGCCGAGTTCCCGACGGCGTCGCCGCCCTCGGAGATCGCGGTGACCCATGCGACGAAGTCGTCCCAGCTCCAGGTCTTGTCGTCGGGCATCTCCACTCCGGCCGCTTCGACGAGGCTCGGGTTCACCAGCAGGCAGAAGGCGTTGACGCCGGTGCCGATGCCGTAGGTGGTGCCGTCGAGCTGCCCGCCTTCGAGAACCGCCTTGTCGAGGTTCGAGAAGTCGATGCCGATGTCGTCGAGCGCGAGGAGCGTGTTGCGCTCGGCGTATTCGCGCAGGTAGCGCTCCTCGTGCTGCATCACGTCGGGCGCGTTGCCACCGGAGACGGACACGTTGAGCGCGTCCCAGTAGCCGGACCAGTCGGAGATGTCTTCACGGATCGTGACGCCTTCGTTCGCCGCTTCGAATGCCGCGATGATCTCGCGGGTGTATTCGTGGCGTTCGTCGCCGCCCCACCAGGCGAGCGTGAGCTCCCCGGATCCGCCGTCGCCGCCGCCGTCGTCGTCGTTGCCGCAGGCGGCCAGCAGCGGAGCCGCTGCGGCTCCGAGCAGACCGGCCTTGGCGAGCGTTCGCCGGCTCAGGCCCGAGGGGTTGAATGCGTTCATGGTCTCCATCCTTTCAGGAGGATTCTTGGTTGCCGTGTCATTTGATGCCGGTGGTCGCGATGCCCCTGACGAGGTACCGCTGGCCGGCCAGGAAGAACCCGAAGATCGGGCCCAGAGCCACGATCGACATCGCGAACACGGATCCCCAGGAGGTCTGGCCCTGGGCGTCCATGAACAGGCGCAATGCCAGTGGCACGGTCTGCAGGTCGATGTCTCTGAGATAGATCAGCTGGGAGTAGAAGTCGTTCCACGTCCAGATGAACGTGAAGATCGCGGTGGTCGCCAGAGCGGGCGTGCACAACGGCATGATGATCTTCAGGAAGATCCCCCAGTATCCGCACCCGTCGAGCTGGGCGGCCTCGTCGAGGTCCCGCGGCAGGCCGCGGATGAACTGCACCATCAGGAACACGAAGAACGCGTCGGTCGCCAGCAGCTTGGGCACGATCAACGGCCAGAAGGTGTTGATCCAGCCGAGGTTATTGAACAGCACGTACTGGGGGATGATCACCACGTGGATCGGCAGCATGATGCTGCCGAGCATGATCGCGAACAGCATGCCGCGCATCGGGAACCGCAGCCGCGCGAAGGCGTACGCCGCCATCGAGCACGCGACGAGGTTGCCGACGATGGCGCCGGCCACGACCACCAGCGAGTTGAAGATGTACTTGTGGAACGGGTGCGGCAGCGACGTCCAGCCTTCGGTGTAGTTGCGCCACTCGATGCGGGACGGAATGAGGCTCGGATCGGAGAAGATCTCGTCGAGCGGCTTGAAGGAGGCCGACAGCATCCACAGCAGCGGGTAGATCATGACCATCGCGAAGACGATCAGACCCAGGTGGATGAGCAGGCGGCGCAGTCCGCCGAGTTCGGGGCGAGCGCGCTTGCGGGGGGCCGGGCGCAGGTCGGGCCGGGCCGTGGCGGGGGTTTCGGTCTCAGTCGCCATAGAACACCCAGTATTTCGACATCAGGAAGTTGAGGGCCGTGAACAGGCCGATGATCATGAGCAGCAGCCAGGCGATCGCCGAGGCGTAACCCATGTCGAACGCGGTGAAGCCGCGTTCGTACAGGTACAGGGTCAGGAACAGCGTCGAGTCCGACGGCCCGCCCTTGCCTCCGGAGACGATGAACGCCTGGGTGAAGGACTGGAACGCGTTGATGATCTGCAGGACCAGGTTGAAGAAGATGATGGGCGTCAGCAGCGGGACGGTGATGTTGAGGAACCGTCGCACCGGGCCGGCGCCGTCCACTCGGGCGGCCTCGTAGTACATGGTGGGGATCTGCCGCAGGCCGGCCAGGAAGATGACCATCGGCGAACCGAAGGTCCACACGTTCAGGATGATGAGCGTGTCCAAGGCGTAGTCGGGGTGGGAGACCCAGCCGGTGCCTTGGATGCCGACGATGGCGAGCACCTGGTTGACCAGGCCCTCGGTGCCGAACACCTGGCGCCACATGATGGCGATGGCCACCGAGGAGCCCAGCAGGGAGGGCAGGTAGAAGATCGAGCGGTAGATCGGCAGGCCCCGGACGCCCCGGTCGAGGATCATGGCCAGGCCGAGCGCCAGCGCGAGCTGGAGCGGCACGGAGACGAGCACGTACCGAAAGGTGACTCCGACCGATTTGGCCAGGCGCGGGTCGTCGAGCATCCGCTGGTAGTTCTCGAGCCCGATCCAGTTGGCTTCGCCGATGAGGCTGTAGTCGGTGAAGGAGAGATAGAGTGAGGCGACCATCGGCCCGATCGTGATGCCGAGCAGGCCGACCAGCCATGGCGCGAGGAATGCCAAGGCGGCCCAGCGCTCACGGCTGCGCGCGATCGTGCGGCGCCGCGCGGTGGGCGGGGAGGCGGCACCGGCCGCCGGTCCCGTCGGATCACCGGAGTCGCGCTCAGCCGGTGGCGCGACGGCGACTTCTTTGTCGGTCATTGAGTATTGAGGCCTTTCGCAAGGGGCTGGCTCCAGATCAACTAAGGCTATGCAACCGCTTGCCTTATTGTCAATGCCTCAACTTATATTCCTCTATTTCATTTGGGTCTCGACTCGCTGAGCGCCGACGAGCACCTGGATCCACTGTTTATGCAGGTCAGAGTACACGAATGACGGCCCGTGCCGCGTGAGCGCGGCACGGGCCGGGGTGTTGGGATCCGATCAGACCCCGGCGGGGACGCGCTCGGACGCGGCCTCTGCCGGTTCCTCGGTCTCCTTGATGCCGTACTTCGAGTACAGGCGGGCCAGCGGGCCGGGCACCCACCAGTTGGCGCGTCCGAGCAGGCGCATGGTGGCCGGGACCAGGAGCATGCGCACGACGGTCGCGTCGAGGAAGATCGCCACGGCCATGCCGACGCCGATCATCTTCATGAACGTGATGCCGCCGGTCGCGAAGGCCCCCACGACCACGATCAGGATCGCCGCGGCCGCGGTGATGATCGATCCGGTCTTCTGCATGCCGCGCAGGACCGCCGTGCGGTTGTCCGCCCCGTTGTCCCACTCCTCGCGGACCCTCGAGAGCAGGAACACTTCGTAGTCGGTGGACATAGCGAACAGCAGCACCACCATGAGCAGCAGGTTCGACGGGCTCAGGTAGCCCGAGGCGGTGAAGTCGAGCACGCCCGACAGGTGCCCCTCCTGGAAGATCCACACCACCACGCCGATGGCCGCGGCCAGGGAGACCAGGTTCATCAGCACCGCCTTGACCGGGAGGACCACCGATCCGAACGCCAGGAAGAGCACGATGATCGTGACCGCGACGATGTAGCCGACCATGGCCGCCAGGCCGCCGCCGATGGCCTCGAACATGTCGACCAGTTCGGCGGGCTCGCCGGAGACGTGGATCTCGGCGCCGCCGACCTCGATGCCGCGGACGTCCTCGACCAGGTCGCGGGCGTCGCCGCTGAACGGGTCGGCGTCGTAGGCGACCTGCAGCAGGGTCGCCTCGCCGTCCTCGCCGATCGGGGTCACCGCTTCGACGCCGTCGAGTCCTTCAAGCGTTTGCACGACCTCGGCCGCCGTCACCGGTCCCCCGCTGCCGACCATGACGTCGATGGTCTCGGTGTCGCCGCCGGGGAAGTCGGCGTCGATGGTCTCGGTGACGATCCTGGACTCGGCGTCGGCGGGCATCTCGCGCTCGTCGACGCCGCCGAACGCGGCTCCGGCGACGGGGGCGGCGAGCAGGGCCATGAACGCCAGGACCGGCAGCAGCACCAGCACGGGCCGGCGCATGACGCCCGAGGCCAGTCCGTGCCAGAAGCCGGTCTCGGTCTGGGCGGCCTTGTTGCGCCGCCACGGCAGGCGGCCCTTGTCGACGCGGTGTCCGAGCAGGTAGAGGATGGCCGGGAGCACGACCAGGGCGCTGGCCATGGCGATGCCGACGGCCGACATGACGCCGTAGGCGATGCCGTGCAGGAACGGCACCTCGACGAACAGCAGACCGCCCATGGACAGGACGATGATGAGTCCGGAGACCATGACGGTGCGTCCGGCGGTCGCGATGGTGTTGAGGACGGCCGTGCGCCGGTCGCGGCCGGCCGCCAGTTCCTCCCGGAAGCGCCTGAGCACGAACAGCGAGTAGTCGATCGACATGCCCAGGCCGATGATGGTGATGACGTTGGCCGCGAAGATCGAGACGTCGGCGAACTGGGCGATCACGCGGGTGACGGCGAAGCCGCCGAGGATCGCCATGCCGCCGATGAGCAGCGGCAGCGAGGCGGCGACCAGGGCGCCGAAGACGATGACCATGATGATCAGGAGCAGCGGCATGGAGATCATCTCGGCCAGCTCGAGGTCCTCTTGGACCTGGTGGTTGATCTCGTAGTAGATCGCGGCGCCGCCGCCGAAGGAGACGTCGAAGCCGTCCGCGGCGGCCGCGTCGCGGGCCTGCTCCTCGAAGGACTCGTAGCTGTCGAGCAGGGCGGTGTCGCCGCTGCCGGCGAGGTCGACCGCGGCGAAGGTGGCCCGGCGGTCCTCGGAGACGAAGGTCGGCGCCTGGGTGTCGTAGTAGGAGGTGACCTGTTCGACTTCGGGGAGGTCGGCGATCCTGTCCAGGGAATCGGCGACGGCCGAGGCGTATTCGGGGTCGTCGACGGTGAGGGCGTCGGACTCGTAGAGGATCACCACGTCGGCGCCGGTGGATCCGAAGCGCGCTTCGATGGCCTCGGTGTCGGTGACCGACTCGGCGTCGGAGGAGACGAAGCCGCCGTCGGTGAATTCGTCGAAGACGCCGAGGCCCCAGGTGGATCCGATCGCGAAGACCGCGACCACGCCGACGGCGATGAACCATCGCGCCTTGATCACCGCACGGCCTAGCAGGGAATACATGTGCTTCTCCTCTTGGGGTGGCCGCGGCCACCGCTGTGCGCGGTCCGACCGACGGTAGGATTGTTATCAGTGACTAGAAAGCTAACGGCGTTAACTCTATTGAACGGCAATCATAGAGTCAACGGCGTTAACGTAACTTTTGCAAGAGGAGTCCAGTGAGTTCCAACACCTCGGGCGGCACGACCCGAAGGGAGCGGATGCGCGCCGAGACGATCGGCGAGATCAAGGCCAGCGCCCACCGACAACTCGCCGAGCACGGACCGAGCGGGATCTCGCTGCGCGCGATCGCCAGGGACGTCGGCGTCTCCCCCGCGGCCCTGTACCGCTACTTCGACAGCCTGGACGCCCTCCTGACCGAGCTGTGCTGCGACTTCTACGACGAGCTCATCGCCACGGCCGGCGCCGCGATGGACGAGTTCGCGCCCGACGACCACCTGAACCGGATGAAGGCGTGGGTCTGGTCGTTCCGGTCCTGGGTCGTGTCCCATCGCAGCGAGTTCGAGCTCATGCTCAACGTCCCCGAGGGGCAGAGCGCGATGGCAATGCACGGTCAGAGCGCCGATGTTCCGTTCGAGGAGCTCCCCCCGGTGGTGCGGAAGTCCATGGAGCACGCCCAGATGTGCGGCCACGAACTGGCGGGATACTACAAGCAGACGGACGGCGAGGGGTTCGACTTCTCCTCGGTCCCGATGCCCGAGCTCTCCGAAGGCCTGCGGGATGAACTGCGCTACCGCTGCGCCGCGATGATCATCGGCGAGGACCTCCCGCTGAGCTGGGTGTTCGCCTTCATCTCCGGATGGGTGCGGATCTTCGGGCTGGTCACCATGGAGGCGTTCGGATCACTGCCGGTGCAGCAGAACATCGACGAGTTCTACAAGTCCCAGATCAAGTCGATGATGCACGACTTCGGCCTCGGGGACGGCTGAGTCACCGACCGCGACCGTGCGCCGTGGTGCTCGACTCATCACTCTTCAGCGCGAGCACTCCGCAGGTCGTGGCCGACGCTCGTCATGCACTTGCCCGAGGAGAGGTTCCACTTCCAACCGTGCATCTGGCAGGTCAGGACGCCGTCCTCGATCTTGCCGAAGACCGACAGGTCGGCCTTGAGGTGCGGGCAGCGGCGCTGGAGGCGCCAGCCCTGCATCGTGATGTCCTCGTCGTCGGGGCGCTGCTCCGCGTACCAGCCCTCGGCGTACTGGATGCGCTCCTCGGACAGGCACTTGAAGAAGGCGTAGACGTACTCGTTGTACTGGCCGATGCGCGCGGCGGTGAAGCGGCACGAGAGGAACAGCGAGTTGACCCAGTCGACCTCGCCCACGTGCAGGAGGTGCTCGATCAGGCGCCGCTCGGTCCGGAACCGGTAGCGGACCTTCGCCCCGTCGTCCGGGTAGATCCTGCGCTCCAGGAAGTCGAAGACGATCGACTCGACGACCTCGTCCGAATCCGGCGCGGTCAGGTCGAACCGCACCGGGCCGCCGATACCGGTGGCGATGTGCTCGGCCTGCGCCATGAGCGGCTCGATGCGCTCCCGAAGCGTCTCGAGCACGTCGATCTCGGGATGCGACCAGGTGGCCTTCTCGGCGGCGATGCGCTCCTTCTGGCGGTCGCGGTAGGCGTCGAGGTGCTCCTTCTTGTTGGCGAACCACTCCCGCAGGTCGCCGACGGGGTGGGTCACCGAGGCCGCGCCATCGCTCGCGACTTCGGCGACCGATCCGGGCAGCAGCACGATGTTGTTCTTGTGCCCCTGCTCCTCGAGCCAGTCGGTGTAGGCCATCTGGTCGGGGAAGATGTTGCCCTCGTCGCCGAAGACGTCGTTGAACTGGTACAGCTCGTCGTCGAGGAAGCACGGCGGCCCGGCGATCGGGAAGACCCAGTCGCCGGCGACGTCCTCGATGTAGCGCAGCGAGCGGTCGAAACCGCGTTCGCGCTTCTGCTTGCCGAAGGCGCGCTTGGCGTTGTCGGGCAGCTCGTAGACCATCGGGAACCAGATCGCGCCGGAGAACTGGAGCAGGTGGGCGTGGATCTTGCCGTGCCGGAGGAACACGCTCATGTCGGTCGGGCGGGCGTCGTTCTGGTTCAGCAGCCGCGTGCCGTCGGCGTCCTCGACCCACAGCGACGAGTCGCCGATCGGCCCGTCGGTGGGGCTGGTCAGCGCCTGGATCATGACCTTGACGCCGCCGGGCAGCTCCACGATCTCCTCGGAGACGGTCTTGATGAACTTGTGGAAGCCCAGGGCGCGCAGCTCGGACTCCAGCTCAGAGGTGGGGTACTCCGGCAGCAGGACGGTGGTGTCCTTGCTGATGCGCTTCGAGAGGTTCTCCTCGTCGAAGTGGTCGCGGTGCAGGTGCGACACGTACAGGTAGTCGGCCCGGCCGAGGGTGTCCCAGTCCAGCTGCGAGTTGTCGGGGAACGGGAACCAGGAGGCGAAGTAGGCCGGGTTCACCCAGGGGTCGCAGAGGATCGAGCCTGCGGCCGTCTCGATGTACATGCTGGCGTGGCCAGTACCGGTGATGCGCACGGATACCCTTCCGGAAATGGTCGACGGTGCCTCAACGATACCGACACCGTCGGCAGGTAGTCGAACATGGCGCAGCTCCGGTGATCGGGCACGATGACCTGTGGACGAGTATGGCCGAGACTGCACGTCTGGCACGGATATACCCGTGATCTTGCCGTATGGGGCAAAACGTGGAATATGGCTCGTGCAGTTGCGTTACAACTATCGGGCCTACCCGGATGGGGGTCAGCGGCGGGCGTTGGCTCGTGCGTTCGGGTGTGCTCGGGTGGTGTGGAACGACTGCCTTCGCGCTCGGAAGGAAGCGCACGCGGCCGGGGAGCCGTACGTGTCCTCGGCAGTGTTGTCCAAGCGGTACATCACCGCCGCCAAGCGCACCCCGGAGCGGGCCTGGCTGAGCGAGGTGTCGGCCGTAGTCCTTCAGCAGTCTTTGCGGGACCTGGATGCCGCATATAAGGCGTGCTTCGCCAGCACCGCTGGCAGCCGGGGTCGAAGCAGGAACCCACCGAGACCCGCAACGCGCGGGTGGTAGGAATCCCCGGCCTTCAGGCGAGGGAGGACGCCAAAGCTCACACCCGCCACGGGCTCGGGCCGCTCGTCCTTGTGGCGTGGCAGACTGTCGGCGGTAACGAAATGGTTTTGAGGAGTCGACATGGCAGCCGAAGAGCAGATCGTCTCGCCCGATCAGCGCAAGCCCACCAACCGCAAGGCCCTCTACACCGGCCTGCTGATCAGCGCCGCGATCATTCTGACGTTCCTGTTCGGCAACCACCCCGGACGGGTCGAGGACATCTTCGTCATCGTCTCCGCCGCCGTCCTGGTCGGCATCGTGGTGTTCGACGCCTGGCTGCGGAGGACCGGACTGCGCTGACCCGAGCGCCGAAGACGAGAACGGGGCCGCCGCGGCGGCCCCGTCGCTTCTCGCTTCGTCAGTGCATCATGCCCCGGCGGGCGAACAGCTCGCGGACCTCGCGCAGCGCCGAGTCCACTTCGGCTTCGAAGTAGCCGCCCTGGACCAGTGAGAACTGACTGGTGTCGAGTTCCCGGTCCGACAGCGGCACCGGGTTCCGGCCGGTCATCGCCGCCGAGACCGCGTCGAACATCTGGTCGACCTGCCTGGGGTCGTAGCCGGAGCCGAAACGGCGCGGCTGGAACGCGCGGCGCAGCTGCTCGAGCCGCTGCACGTCGTCGGGCGTGAACGGCGAGTCCGACGCCCGCATCTCGGTGGTCATCTCCTCGCGCCCGTGGCGGCCGGGCGCCTCGAACACACCGCGGCCCTCGTACGGGTTGCGGCGGCCGAAGTCCGGCGGCGCGGCGGCGCCGCGGGACGGCGGAGCGCCGCCGTAGACGCCGTTGTCGCTCGGCGCCGGCGGAGACCCGCCGGGCTGCTGCCCGAAGCCCCCGGTCTGCGGAGGCGGGCTCGGCGGGGCCGCGCGGCGGCCGAAGCCCGAGTCCTCCGGCCCGTGGCCTTCAGGTACGAAGCCCTCGTGGCGGTTCGGCGGCCCATCGGGCTGGTAGCCGTCCCTCCCGTAGGCGCGGGGCCGCGGCGAACCGTACGGCGGTTCCTCCTGCGGCGGGCCGTCGTGGCGCTGCGGAGGCATCGGCTGGGGAATCGGCGCGGTCGGCGGCGGCCCCATGCCCTGCTGCGGCATCGGAGGCGGCGACTGCCGGGGCGGTCCGGCCTGCGGGATCGGTCCGGTCGAAGGACCGGTCTGCCCCGGAGGCATCGGCGGCTGCGAGGAATGCCCCTGCGGCGGCGCGGCGGGCCGACGACCGGTGGTCTCGCCTCTCTCGTCGTCGTAGGCCGCGCCGAAGCCCGGCGGAGGAGGAGGCTCGGGAGCGGCTCGGCGGCCCGGAGGCATCTGGCCTGCCGGCGGCTGCACGCGGGTCTCGTCGACCGACGGCGGGGGCCCGAAACCGCGTTCCGGTTCGGCGCCCGGAGGCGGGAAGGAGCCGCGGCGCGGGTCGGACTGAAGCGGCAGCTGCTCGGTCGCCCCGTGCGGGGACGGACCGGCCTGCGGGCCGTCGTGCATCGGCGAGCCCGCGCGCGGCGGGCCGAAGTCGCCGCCACGCGGTCCGGCCGGGTCGGGGCCGCGGGGCGCACCGAAGTCGCCCGGCGGGGGCGGCTCGGGGGCTCCGCGGTGCGGAGCGCCGAACTCGTCGCCGCGAGGCTTCGCGAAAGGGTCCTCGTAGTCGTCGCCGGGAGGGCCGTGGAGAAAGCCGAAGCCCTCGTCGTCGTCGCCGCGCAGATCGGCGAAGCCCTCGGGGTCGGGCGCGGCGGCCCTGGCGCCTCTGGCGGCGGGCTCGCGGACCGGGGGCGGCGGCGCGGCCTCGCGCGCGGCCATCATCTCGCGCGCCGGTATCGCCTGGGTCGGCGGAGGCTCGGCCTCGCGCCGCTGTGCGGGGGCGGCGGGAACGGAGCCGGTCGATTCGGGTTTGCCGTAGTCCGGTGCCGGAGCGCTGCCGAGCACACCGCGCTCCTCCAGCTCGGCCAGCTGGCGCGCCACCCGGTCGAGGTAGACGTCGACCTGCCACTCGTCATAGCCCCCGAACCGGACGCGGAAGACGACGTCGTCCACTTCGTCGGCGGACACCGGGCTGCCGACGGGCTCACCGGCGAGGGTGGCCTCGACACGGTCAAGGAACGCGTCCACTTCGTCGACCTTGTAGCCCCGGCTCAACGCCCGACGCCGGAATCGATCCCCATGACTCGCCACTACCAAGCCACCCTTCTCCGCCTAACTCACCGCACCGGCGGGTGACAGCTCGCCTGGCTTCTCGCCGGCAGAGCTGGGCGAACCAGACTCCCGGACCGAAGCGGCCAACTGCCCGCAGGCACCGTCGATCTCCTGGCCACGCGTGTCGCGCACCGTAGTCGGCACACCCGCATTGCGCAACCGCCGCACGAACTCCGCCTCCACCGGCTTGGGACTGGCGTCCCACCGGCTCCCCGGCGTGGGGTTGAGCGGGATCAAGTTGACATGCACCAACTTACCCGCAAGTAGCTCACCCAGCAGGTCCGCCCGCCAGGGCTGATCGTTCACGTCTCGGATCATTGCGTATTCAATGGAAACGCGACGCTTCGTCACCGAAGCGTACTCCCAGGCCGCCTCCAGAACCTCGGCGACCTTCCAGCGCGTGTTGATGGGGACGAGCTCATCCCGCAGCTCATCGTCGGGGGCGTGCAGCGACACCGCCAAAGTCACCGGCAGCCCCTCTTCGGCGAGTTTCCCGATCGCCGGGACCAGCCCGACGGTCGAGACGGTCACGTGGCGGGCCGAGAGTCCCACGCCGTCGGGAACCGGGTCGGTGATGAGCCGCAGCGCCGCCTTGAGGCGGGGCCAGTTGGCCAGCGGCTCGCCCATGCCCATGAACACGATGCGCGACAGGCGCCCCAGGCCGCGCTCCTCGGCGAGGCGGGCGCAGTTGACCACCTGGTCGACGATCTCGGCGGTGGTCAGGTTGCGCGTCAGCCCGGCCTGGCCGGTGGCGCAGAACGGGCAGGCCATGCCGCAGCCGGCCTGCGAGGACACGCAGGCGGTGACGCGGTCCGGGTAGGCCATGATGACGCTCTCGACCAGTGCGCCGTCGTGGAGGCGCCAGACGGCCTTGATGGTCTTGCCGCCGTCGCAGTCGTCCAAGCGCACCGGCTCCAGCAGCCGCGGCAGCAGCGCGTCGCCGATGGCTTCGCGCGAAGCGGCCGGCAGGTCGGTCATCTGCGTCGCGTCGCTGAGGTGGCGGCCGAAATACTGGCGGCGCACCTGCTTGGCGCGGAAGGCGGGCTGTCCGATGTCGGACAGGACCGACTGGCATCCCTCCAAGTCGAGGTCGGCTAGATGGACGGGCGCCTGCTTGCGCGGGCGCGGCTCGGTCAACGTGAGTGCTACAGACATGTCACGACCTAGTCTCGCATGAGTCGCGGCGGACCCGCCAACCCCGGATCGCGGTTTTCACCTCGCGTTCTCCTCCAACACGTACGACAACCAGGACAATCACCCGAGCAGGTAGCGGAACCACACATAGGCCACCGGAGCGACCATGAGGATGGAGTCGAGGCGGTCCATCACTCCTCCGTGTCCGGGAATGAGATTGCTCATGTCCTTCAGACCGAGGTCCCGTTTGAGCAGACTGACCGACAGGTCCCCCAACGTAGCGGCCAGCGCCACGCAGACGCCGAACGCCACGCCCAAGCCGAAGGGGACGCCGAAAATGAGCCACAGCGTCAGACCGCCGCCGAGCGCGGCTGCGGCGACCGAACCGGCCATACCCTCCCATGACTTCTTCGGGCTGATCTTGGGCGTCATCTGGTGGCGTCCGAGCAGGACTCCGGCGGTGTAGCCGCCGGTGTCCGAGAGCACCACGGTGAACAGCATGATCAGCACTTGGGCCGCGCCGGTCTCGATGCCGTATCCGAACAGCGACGCCGATCCATGAGTGGAGGTCGCCAGCAGCATGACGAATCCCGCCAAAAACGGCACTTGGACGAGCACGAGCGAGGCGGCGGGGACGTCGGCGCGGTAGCCGGTGGCGCCTTCGGAGAGGCGCCACACGAACAGTGCCGCGACGCCGACCGCGGTGCCGAGCAGCAGGCCCGTCGCACCGCCGTACCAGGCCAGGACCACGATGAGGGCGCCGGCGACCGCCAGCGGGATCACCGGTACGTTCTTGCCGCCCTTGCGCATCGCGGTGCCGGTCTCCCAGCAGGCCACGCCGACGGCGATGACGGCCAGGCCGAGGAAGGCGATCGGGCGGATCAGCAGCGAGGCCAGTACGACGGCGGCCAGGCCGAGGCCGACGCCGATGGCGACCGGCAGGTTCCGTCCGGCCGAGGCCCGGCGGCGGCGTTCCGGCCCCGCCGCGGCGACGGGTTCGGCGTCGTCGTCGGAACTCCGCCCGCCCCCTTCTGGGGAGCGGTGGCGAGCGCCGGGCGATCCGTCGGGGAGTGCGCTCATCAGATTTCGAGCAGTTCGGACTCTTTGGCGCTCATCAGCTCGTCGACGATGCCGGTGAATCGGGCGGTGAGGTCGTCGAGTTCCTTCTCGGCCGAGTGGCCCTCGTCCTCGGAGGCCTCGCCGTCCTTGACGGCCTTGCCGATCTCGTCCTTGGCGCGGCGGCGGACGTTGCGGATGGCGATCTTGGCGTCCTCGCCCTTGGTGCGGGCGACCTTGACCATTTCGCGGCGGCGCTCCTCGGTCATCGGAGGCAGGTTGAGCCGCAGCTGCGTGCCCTCGTTGGAGGGGTTGACGCCGAGGTCGGAATTGCGGATGGCGTCCTCGATCTGCTTGATCTGCGAGGAGTCGAACGGCTTGACCAGCACCATGCGCGGTTCGGGGATGGCGATCGAGGCCAACTGCGGCAGCGGCGTCGGCGCGCCGTAGTAGTCGACGGTGATCCGGTTGAACATGGCCGAGGAGGCGCGGCCGGTGCGGATGACGCCGAACTCCTCTTTGGCGTGCTCGATGGCCCGCTCCATTTTCTCCTCGGCTTCGAGGAGGCTCTCGTCAATCACGGCTTTCTCACATTCTCTTGCAGCCTGACAGCACTTCTGACCGTACCGTCCCGTCACTCGCCGTCGGCGGCGTGTATGAGCGTGCCGAGCCGGTCGCCGACGATGGCGCGACGGAGGTTCTCGTCCCCGTCGACGCCGAAGACCAGCATCGGGAGGCGGTTGTCCTTGCAGAGGCTGAAGGCGGTCTGGTCGACGACCATCAGCTCGCGTTTGAGGGCCTCGTCGAAGGTGAGCTCCTCGAGCCGCTGCGCGCTCGGGTCGACCCTCGGGTCGGCCGTGTACACCGCGTCGACGCCGTTCTTGCTCATCAGCACGACCTTGGCGCCGATCTCGAGGGCCCGCTGAGCGGCGACGGTGTCGGTGGAGAAGTAGGGCAGCCCGGCGCCGGCGCCGAAGATGACCACGCGGCCCTTCTCGAGGTGCCGGATGGCGCGGCGGGGGATGTAGGCCTCGGCGACCTGCGCCATGGAGATGGCGGTCTGGACCCGGGTGTCGACCCCTTCCTTCTCCAGGAAGTCTTGGAGGGCCAGGCAGTTCATGACGGTGCCGAGCATGCCCATGTAGTCGGCGCGGGTGCGCTCCATGCCGCGGCTCTGGAGCTCGGCGCCGCGGAAGAAGTTGCCGCCGCCGACGACCACGGCGACCTGCACGCCGGCGGCAACGCCGGCGGCGATCTGTCGGGCCACGCCCTGTACGACGTCGGGGTCGACGCCGATGGAGCCGCCTCCGAACGCCTCTCCGGACAGTTTCAACACGACGCGGCGGTAGGTGGATTCACTCATGGCGCTCCCTGGTGGTGTCGGCGGTGGCGGCCCGTCCAGCGGTCCGGACACGGAACGAGGCGGCGGCATATGAGCCGCCGCCTCGTCTCTCATGCTTTACGGCTGGAGCCAGTGTAGTCGGCGGTGTATGTCCGCAGACTACTCCTGGCCGACCTCGAAGCGGATGAAGCCGGTCACTTCGGTGCCGGCCTCTTTGAGGACCTGCTGGACGGTCTTCTTGCTCTCCATGACCGAGGGCTGCTCGAGCAGGCAGAAGTCCCGGTAGTAGGCGCCGACCTTGCCTTCGACGATCTTGTCCCAGGCTCGCTCGGGCTTGCCCTCCTCCTTGGCGGTCTCGAGGGCGATGCGCTTCTCGGCCTCGACGACCTCGGCGGGGACCTCGTCGCGCGACAGGTACTTCGGGCGCATGGCGGCGGCCTGCATCCCGGCCTGGCGCGCGGCCTCGACGTCGCCGGTGTAGGCGACGAGGACGCCGACTGCCGGCGGCAGATCGGCGGCCTTGCGGTGCATGTAGACCGCGACGTCGCCGTCGAAGGAGCCGACTCGGCCGATGACGAGCTTCTCGCCGAGCTTGGCCGACTCCTCGGCCACGATCTCGGAGACGGTCTTCTCGCCGAGCTTCGCGTCGGCGAAGGACTCGACGTCGGCCGGGCGGACCTCGTCGGCGAGCTCGACCAGGCTCTGGGCGAGTTCGATGAACGCGCCGTTCTTGGCGACGAAGTCGGTCTCGCACAGCAGCTCGAGCAGCGTGTTGCCGGACTGGGCGACCAGGCCCTGGGCGGTGGTGCGCTCGGCGCGCTTGCCCACGTCCTTGGCTCCCTTGATGCGCAGGGCCTCGAGGGCGGTGTCGTAGTCGCCGTCCGCCTCTTCGAGGGCCTTCTTGACGTCCATCATCCCGGAGCCGGTGGCTTCCCGGAGCTTCTTGACGTCAGCCATCGTGAAGTTGGCCATTGCTCCCCTTCTTACTTCTCGTCGGCTTCTTCGGCGACCGTCTCGCCCGCGGGCTCGACGACCTTCTCGGTGTCCACGGTCGCTTCGGCGGCCTCGGTCTCGGCCGTCTTCTCGGCCTCGGCGGCCTTCTCGTTCGCGGCCACCTGCTCGGCCAGCGCGGGCTTCTCCGCCTCGGCCGCCTTCTCGACGACCTTGTCGGCCGCGGCGGTCGGCTCGGCGGCAACGGGCTTGTCGTCCGTGGCGGGCTTTTCGGTCTCGAGGAGGTCCTTCTCCCACTCGGCCAGGGGCTCGCCCTCGGCCTTGCCGGCCTTCGCGTCGGCGCCGCCGGAGCGGGCCAGGAGGCCCTCGGCCACGCCGTCGGCGATGATCTTGGTCAGCAGGGAGACCGAGCGGATGGCGTCGTCGTTGCCCGGGACGGGGTGGTCGACCTCGTCGGGGTCGCAGTTGGTGTCGAGGATCGCGACGACGGGGATGCCGAGCTTGCGGGCCTCGTCGACGGCGATGTGCTCTTTCTTGGTGTCGACGATCCAGATCGCCTGCGGGGTCTTCTCCATGTCGCGCAGACCGCCGAGCGTGCGCTCGAGCTTGTCCTTCTCGCGCATGAGCTGGAGCATTTCCTTCTTGGTGCGGTTGGCCGCACCGTTGGCCTCGATGATCTCGAGTTCCTTGAGGCGCATCAGGCGCTTCTGGATGGTCTGGAAGTTGGTGAGCATCCCGCCGAGCCAGCGGTGGTTCACGAACGGCATGCCGACGCGTGCGGCCTGCTCGGCCACCGCTTCCTGGGCCTGCTTCTTGGTGCCGACGAACAGCACCGCGCCGCCTTCGGCGACGACGTTCTTGACGAAGTCGTGGGCCTTCTCGGCGTAGTCGACCGTCTGGCGCAGGTCGATGACGTAGATGCCGTTGCGGTCGGTGAGGATGTACCGCTTCATCTTCGGGTTCCAGCGTCGGGTCTGATGCCCGAAGTGCACGCCGCTTTCCAGCAGCTGCCTCATGGTGACAACCGGCACGGTTGCATTCCTTTCTTCCCTGGTTGGCCGCGGGGAACGCCTCGAAGTCCGAGACCCCCGCCCTGGCGCCCGCCCTTGCGGTCATCAACCGGAAACTCCGGACCTGGGAGACCGCGACGGCCAGACCTCGCCCATGGCGCGTATGGCATGGATTGGTCGACCGCGGCGAGCGCGCGAAGTCGGCGCGCGCGATGGAGCCGGCGCGTGCCGCTCCGATCAGTGTACGCCGGGTCCGGACCCGCCGACGAGCGCGGTGGGGACTGGTGACCGAGGCGATGGAGCGGCGTCCCGGCGGCCGTGATCCGCATGAACGGGCATGGACGGACCCGAACGGCGCAGCTGGTCACAGACGGTACGGACGGGGGTTATCCACAGCCTCGGAACTTTTCTTGCCGATTCCGGGCAAGCCCCACAGCATTGAGTCATGCAGAGAACACACAGAGCAATATTGGTGGCCCTCATCGCCGGATCGCTGCTGGCGGCCGCCGGCATCCTCGCTCCCACACTGGCCCGCGCCGACGGTCCCTGGCTGCCTCCGGTCGGCCACATCGATCCGGCCACTCGATTCGACCCGCCGCCCGTGCCGTGGCTGCCGGGCCACCGCGGCGTCGACTTCGCCGCCGGCTCCGACGGCGAAGTACTCGCGGCCGGAACGGGCACGGTGGTGTTCGCCGACCGGCTCGCCGGGCGCGGCGTGGTGAGCATCGACCACGCCGGCGGCCTCCGCACCACCTATGAACCGCTCGAGCCGCTCGTGGGGCCCGGCGACGAGGTCGCCGCCGGGCAGGTCATCGGCCACCTCACGCCCGGTCACGCCACCTGCCCGGCCACGGCCTGCCTCCACCTCGGGCTCAAGCGCGGGCCGTTCTACCTCGATCCGCTCCTGCTCTTCGGGAGCGGCCAGGTCCGGCTGCTCCCCCGGCCATGAGCCTGCGCCGCACCGGCCCCCATGAGCTGGGACGCCTCGGCGAGCGCTACGCCGCGGCCCACCTGCGCCGGGACCGCATGCAGCTGATCGAGAGCAACTGGCGCCACCGGCTCGGCGAGCTCGACCTCATCGCCCGCCACGGCGACACCATCGTCGTCTGCGAGGTCAAGACCCGCCGCTCGGGGCGCTACGGCGGACCGCTCGAAGCGGTCGACGCCGAGAAGCTCGACCGCGTCCGGCGACTCGCCCGCGCCTGGCTGCGCGACCGCTGCCGACCCGACCAGCCCTGGCGCATCGACCGCCTCGGCATCACCGTCACCGACGACCGCCGCATCCGACTCGAACACCATTGGGGGACCCGCCATGGGTTACAGCCGCACCAGCACCGTCTGCATGATCGGCACGACCGGCGTGATCGTGACCGTCGAAGCCTCGACCTTCAAGGCCAACGCGAAGGGCACCGACAGCGTCCGCATGTCCGGCCTGCCCGACAGCGTCGTCAACCAGGCCCAGACCCGGGTCCGCTCGGCCATGGCCAACTCGGCGCTGCGCTTCCCGGACAAGTCCGTCTCCGTCAACTTCGGGCCCGCCTCGCTGCCGACGACCGGTTCGGCCGCCGACCTGGCCCTGGCGGTCACCATCATGTGCGCCGACGAGATGGTGCCCGGCGACCGCCTCGCGGACGCGGTGCTGCTGGCCGAGCTCGGTCTCGACGGGAGTCTGCGGCCCGTGCCGGGCACGCTGCCGGCGTTGACGGCGGCCCGCCGCGCGGGAATGACGACCGCGATCGTCTCGCCCGGCAACGCCGCCGAGGCGGCCCTGGTCGACGGGCTCACCGTCCTGGCGCCGAGCAACCTGTCGGTACTGGTCGCCTGGCTGCACGGCCAGACCGTGCTGGAGCCGGCAGAGTCGGCCGCCGCCGCGCCACCGCCGCCGCAGCCGGACCTGGCGGACCTGCGCGGGCAGCCCAAGGCCCGGCGCGCCCTGGAGATCGCGGCGGCCGGCGG
Source organism: Glycomyces halotolerans (assembly GCF_054779575.1). NCBI lineage: Bacteria > Bacillati > Actinomycetota > Actinomycetes > Glycomycetales > Glycomycetaceae > Glycomyces > Glycomyces halotolerans. Next base: position 4,966 of record NZ_BAAGXZ010000004.1, on the reverse strand, counting down.
CCACCACATGTTCATGGTGGGTCCGCCCGGAGCGGGCAAGACGATGCTCGCCGAGCGGCTGCCGTCGATCCTGCCGCCGCTCACCGACGAGGAGGCGGTCGAGGTCACCTCCCTGCATTCACTGCGCGGCCGCTTCAACGGCGGCGCGGCCGAACTGCTGCGCCACGCCCAGTTCGAAGCGCCGCACCACTCCATGACCGTCCAGGCCCTCATCGGCGGCGGCCGACATCCCGGGCCCGGCTCGCTGGCGCTGGCGCACCGCGGCGTCCTGTTCATCGACGAGGCTCCCGAATGGCGCCGGGAAGTCCTCGACTCGCTGCGCCAACCGCTCGAGAGCGGCGAGGTGCTGGTGCGCCGGGCCGAGAGCACGGTCAGCTACCCCGCGCGGATCCTGCTCGTCCTCGCCGCCAACCCGTGCCCGTGCGCCCCGAACCGGCCCGTCGAATGCCGATGTCCGCCCGGCGACCGCAAACGCTACTTCGGACGGATATCGCGCCCGCTGCGCGACCGCATCGACCTGCGGATCGACGTCGAGGCGCCGCCCGCCTCGGCGATCCTGTCCGACCAGGTCGACGCCGAACCGTCCGAGCCGGTCGCCAAACGCGTCGCGGTCGCCCGGCAGATCGCGGCCGACCGCTGGGCCGCGTCCGGCGAGCGCTGGAAGCTCAACAGCGAGGTCCCCGGGCCGGCGCTGCGGTCGGCGCGCTGGCGGCTGCCGGCGGCGTCCACCGCGACCGCCGACGGCCTGCTGCGGCGCGAACGCATCACCGCGCGCGGCTACGACCGGATCCTGAAACTCGCCTGGACCATAGCCGACCTGCGACAACACGACCGGCCGACGGCCGAGGACGTCACCGCGGCGAGCGAACTGCGGCTGGGCTACACGATCACCTAGGAGGAGCCGTGACCGATTTTCCCGACGACCCGCGCGAAGCGCTCATGCTGCTGTCGTCGATCCTGGAGCCGGGAGACGGCGATCTCGACGACCTGCTCGGCGACATCGGACCGGTCGAGGCCGTCCGCCGCATCTGGAACGGCGAGGTGCCCGAGCGACTGCGCCAGATCACCGGCGCGACTGTGGCCTGCACGCCCGACCCGCTCGAACGCTCGCGTGCGCTGGCGCGGTCGACCGAGGCGTGCGGCGCGCGCGTCCTCGTGCCCGGGGACCCCGAGTGGCCCGAGCAGCTGCGGGACCTGCTGCTCGTCTGCGACGCCGACGAGCCGCACCTGCGCCCGCCCCGGTGCCTGTGGGTCCGAGGCCCGTCGGACCTGGCGGCGGTGAGTCGCCGCTCGGTGGCCGTCGTGGGCGCGAGAGCCGCGAGCGAATACGGGCAGCACGTCGCCGACGAGCTCGCCGCCGACTTGACCGACGCCGGATGGTGCATCGTCTCCGGCGGCGCCTTCGGCATCGACCGGGCCGCGCACCTGGGGTCGCTCGCCAGAGGCGGTCAGACGGTCGCGGTCCTCGCCTCGGGCGTCGAACGGCCCTACCCGCAGGCCAACCGCTCGATGTTCGACCTGATAGCGCAGCGGGGCCTGCTCGTCAGCGAATGGCCTCCCGGCTCCTCGCCGATGCGGCACCGCTTCCTCACCCGCAACCGCGTCATCGCGGCGCTGGCGTCCGGCACCGTGGTGGTCGAGGCCGGAGTCCGCTCCGGAGCCAGGAACACCGCCAGGCACGCGGCCGAGCTGGGCCGCGTGCTCATGTTCACGCCCGGGCCGGTGACCTCGTCGCGGTCGGTGGGGGTCCACCAGCTGGCGAGGGAGCCGTGGGACGCGCGACTGGTCACCCGCGCCGAGGAGGTGATCGAGGATCTCGGCGGCATCGGCGGGCCGCTGGCGCCTCCGCCGCCGTCACCGCGCAAGGCGTTCGACCGTCTGACCGAGATCGAGGCCCGACTGGTCGAGGCCATACCGAGGGGCTACGTCGTCGACGACGCGCGGTTGGCCGCCGCGGCGGGCGTGCCGGTCGCCACCACGGCCGAGACCTTGGTGCGGCTGGAGCGGGACGGCTGGGTCGAGCGGCTGGACGGCCGCTGGCGCCTGGCGAGAGGAGGCGTCATGTCGCCAGGTTGAGCGGCCGCGACCGCGGGACGCGGTGCGGTCAGCAGGGGCCGCCGCCGGACTCCGGGTAGTCCACTGTGACGGTCCGAGGGTCCTCGAGTTCGGCCCGCGGGGCCCAGCACTCGTAGACCGCGCGCTCCACGCAGCTGGCTCCGGTGGTCATCGCCGACTCCACGTCCGGCTGAGCCAGACGAAGCCGCACCCAGTCCTCGTTGCGGCCCAAGACGAGCACTTCCACGTCGCGCCAGCGCGCCTTGGTGAAGAACCGCCTCGCCCGGCTCACGGGGCTGCGGCTCGCCGCTCCCCTGACGTAGGCACTGAAGCCGTGACCGGGGTCGGCCGTGACCGGGACCCGCTCGCCCTCGTGCTCGCCGATGAGGCCGGCGTGGACCGCCGGGTCGACCCTGAACAGCGCCCGGCCGCTCTCGAGTCCGGGGATGCTGCCGATGAGGTCGCGGTGTCTGGCGCCGACCACGCGGTCCCACACGTTCGTCTGCGGCTGGTACTGGAACAGCGAGACCTCGGCGCCGTCGGCGGTGTAGGCGAGGATCTCCGCCCTGGCGGTCAGCGGCAGGTCGGCCAGGTTCGCGGTGGCGAATTCGGGTATGAGGTGCTTGCCGCTGGGCAGGAATCCGGTCCCCAGGACCATGGATCCGCGCCGCTCGCGGCCCGGCATCGACACCAGGCCGGGGAAGTTGACCGCCTCGGTGCTGACGTAGTCGCACGCACATATGGCCTTCCAGCGCAGTGCGAACGACACGCCGCCGATGTTGTCGGGGTCTCCGGCGAGGACGACGCGGTCCTCGGGGGCGCGCAGGTGCGCCACGTCGAATTCGCGGAAGCACACTCCGCTGACCAGCGGCGCGGTCGTCAGCTGCCGGGCGACCTGGTGGCGGTTCAGGGGCTTGACCATCCGCGTGCCGACCGTGACGAACGCGGTGGCCCGCACCGCCGACACCAGGGCGCGCTCGGCGGCCTCGAGACGCGGGTTCTGGCTGAACTGGTGGACGGTCCGGAAGTCGGCCCCGGGCATGACCGGGACCGACACCGGCGCCACTCCGGCTCGCAGCATCTCGCCTCCGGCACTGGCCACTTCGGAGGCGTGAACGTACCGGTGGAAGGCCCGGCCGCTCGGCTGGAATCCGTTCTCATGAGTGTCCGAATAGAGCTCGAAAGCCGCCCCTCCGGCGATCGGCCGAGCCGTGTAACGCTTCTCGTGCCAGACGATCTCGGTGGTCGAGCTGGAAACTGCCGGGGCATGCATGCTCAGCAGCTTATCGATAGCGGGGAACTTTCCGGTGAACCGAACGTGAACATGCGCTTGTAGGCAGCGCGAATAGAGCTCACGTCGTCTCGGTGACCTTCTTGAGTCCACGTGGCGCATCGGGGTTCTCGCCGCGCTCGATCGCCAAATGGAGCGCGAGTTGTTGCAGCGGAAGAATATCGAGGATTGCGGCCAGTCGTTCGTCGACCGCCGGGGTCCTCAGGCGAGCGGTCTGTCCGGGAAGGTCGGCGGCGCCCACGACGACGACGTCGGCGCGCTGGCGCCCGAGCCGGCTGAGCACGTTCCACATCGCGTGTCCGCCCGGGCCGGATCCGACGACGGCGAGCACCGGCACCCCGGGGTCGGCCATCGCCAGCGGTCCGTGCAGCAGATCGGCCCCGGAGAAGGCCAGCGAGGGAAGGTAGGAGGTCTCCATGAGCTTGAGCGCGGTCTCGCGGGCGGTGGGGTAGGCGTAGCCGCGTCCGGTGGTCACGAACCGGTCGGCGAAGCGGTAGCGGCCGGCGAGCTCGCCGGCTCCCGAGGCGTCGAGGACGTCGTGGGCCAGTTCCGGGAGCTTCTCGAGCCCGGCCGCCTCGGCCGGGTCGACCCGGCCGGTCCCGGTGCGGATGCCCTCGATGAGCAGCAGGAGCGCGAGCAGTTCGGCGGTGTAGGTCTTGGTGGCGGCGACGGCGCGCTCATGACCGGCGCGAATGTCGAGGTGGAGCTCCGCCTCCCCGGCCAGGCGCGAGTCGGGGTTGTTGGTGACGGCGAGGGTGAGCGCGCCGGAGGCTCGGGCGGCGGCGACGACCTGGGCCAGGTCGGGGGAGCCGCCGGATTGGCTGACGGCGACGATGAGGCAGTCGGCCCAGTCGGGGCGCGAGTCGTAGACGGTGACCACCGACGGGCTGGCGAGGCTCGCCGGCAGGCCGAGGCGGATCTCGGTGAGGTAGGCGGCGTAGAGGGCGGCGTGGTCGGAGGTGCCGCGGGCGGTGAAGACGATCGAGCGCGGGCGTGCTTCGGCGATGCGCGCGGCGACGGCGGCGATCTCGTCGGTGGCGTGGTCGAGCAATCCGGCGAGGACGTCCGGCTGCTCGGCGATGTCGGCGGCCATGCCCTGGCCCTCGCTCCCGCGCTCGGCGGCGTCGGGCCGACTCTCGGGGTCGGCTGGTGTGCGGTCCTCGGCTTCGCCGATGCGGGGCTCGTTCACGTCGCGCTCCTTGTGCGGATGTTGCCTCTAAATATTAAATAAACCTTCATAATGAGCCTAGTCGACACCCGCCCACGGCGTCCACCACCCGTGCCGCGGCCGCGATAACTCCCTGTCAACAGTTACGCCCTCCTCTGCATCCTTCCGGGGAAACTCCGGCCTTCGGGCCGGGGAGGAATCGGACTTTTTCTGAGCAGGTCAGTGGCCGGTGAAGGCGTCGCCTTCGACGCCTCCCCGCCCCGGAACCCGGCTTACAAAACCTACATGCATACTGTGAGAGGTGAGCGTCCAAGCGCGGCACCGGGCCTTCCGGTTCCGGTGCTACCCGAACCCGGAGCAGGCCGAGAACCTGGCCCGCACGTTCGGGTGCGCACGCTTGGTCTACAACAAGGCCCTCGAATACCGGCACAAGGCGTACTTTCGCCGGGGCG